>NZ_JAGHEW010000245.1 GCF_017889095.1 Thomasclavelia sp.
AGGAAAAAACAGTAATTTTCTAACACTTTTTCAGTTTCACAGAAACACCCGGCTGTAATGATATACGTACAGGCTGGGTGCTTTTGATTTTCACCTAAACGAATCTAAATTCCTATATAACAAAAAAACGTCAATAAGACGTTTTTTATTCTTCATCTAATTTTTTTAATTCTTTTTCACCAGTAATATATTTTAAAATTTCAATTGCTGCTTCTTGAGGTCCACGATGTTCGTAACCTTTGATACCTAAACGTGTTCTTAATTGACCTACTTTAACACCTTGTTTAAACATCCGATTAAAGTAATCATTTAATAAGATTTCCGTTTGTTCTTGACGTTGTACTGGTCCAAATGGATTGGCAAAGAAGCTGCCAACTAAACCATATTCAGTTGTTGTACCTTTAGACATCCGGTTACCAGCTCTAAATACTTCTAAAGCACTATCAACATCATCAAAGAAACTTAAAGCTTCTCCTTTTTCTTCATAGTTATTAGCATATAAGAACATATCTACTTCATGAGGAGCAACTACATCACGATAATCAGTAATTGGAATTACAATTCGTGCATTAACTTTATCTGGGTTCATGAAAACAGAACGGTCTAATTCTTTAAAGCTATATCCAGCATCTAAGTCATCTAGACGAACGAAAGCTCCAATTTCTGTTCCTGATGATTTAATTTGTCCTTTATCATCTAGATATAAAACACCCATATCATCATATACCGTTACTAAATCACGAATATAAGCGGCACCAAATACTTTGATTTGTTCAATTGTTTCTGATTTACCAGCACCGCTATCACCCATAACAACAATGTTTTTAACATCACCAGAGTGTAAAGTAACTTTGACCATAGCACCATGAACTGGTAATTGACGTTGATTGATTTTACGAACATTGTGTAAAGTTAACATCATTTTTTTCATGTAACCAAAATAATCAAAATCATCACTAGCTGAAAGTAAAGCTACCATCATATCATTTTCATCATCTTGAGAGAAGCTTTGGTTTTTCTTACCATCTTCATAACCATAAACATAAATAATATCTGGTTTACGATTACGATATTCTTCTTCACTAGCTAATTCAAATAAGTTACATAACGCAACCCCTTGAGCCATAAAAGCAACATTGAAATAAACAAATGCTAGTAAGTTACCAACTTTAGCTGGATAACAGAACCATTGTTCTGAATCAAATTTTAAATCTTCAAGTGGATTATATTTAACTTCAGGGAAAATACCATCACGTTTATTACGTTTTGAATAAGTAATAAATGGTGGATGAATAATTACATTTTCAATAAAAGGAATATCATCTAAATTACGGTATTCATACGGTAAAAAAGAACGCATATTTGTAACTCTTAAACCAGCGTTAACCCCAGCCGTAATTTGACGAAGAACTCTTTCAGTATAACCGATAGAAGCTTTTTTGATCGTACGATAAACTGATAATACTAGTTCTTCAAATTTAGCTTGAGCATCAGGGAACTGAACATTTTGATACCCGCGACTAGTTGTTTCATTATAAACAATGCTATAACGTTGTAATCTACGCCAGAATAAATATACTTCCTCAATTACTTTAACGAATTCATTACGATCTCTAAAATATCCTTCAAAATGAGGATATGAAGATAAAAGTTCTTCAACTGGCATAACTAATAATAATTTAAAAATAGTTCTTAAATCATTTACAATGTCAATGTTTTCACTCTTAACTTCTTTTAAATAAGTATAAGTAGTGTTTTCTTTTCTTTTACCTTCGCTTACAAACCCACGCAATACTCGCGCAAACGATTCACTTTCAATCAACTGACAGCGTGATTGACAATATTCTTCAGAGAAATTCAAGATCGCGTTTCCGCGGACAATTTTAAATTTATATGACATCTTATCACCCTTTCTTAAACCAATAAGCAATACCCCCACTTATTGATTTTGTGTCATTTTACCATAAAAGACATATTGTATACAATACTTATTGATAAAAAAATTAATTTTTTCCAAAAGCCAAAAAGGCCCCATAGGACCTTTATTAATTTAAAAGAAAGGTAGTGTAAAGAAAACCTTACCAATCACATCATCTTCAAAATCAAAATAACCCAGTCTTCTAGAATCAAGACTATTGTTACGATTATCCCCCATTACAAAAATCTTTCCTTCAGGAACATCAATAACCATATCCTCATTATTAATCATCACTTCATTAATATAATCCTCTTTTAACAGTTTACCATTTAAATAAACTTGATTATCTTTAATTTCTAGATGATCACCACCAACTGCAATAACTCGTTTAATAATATAAGTTTCATTTTCATTAGCATCTCGATAATCAACCACCACAATATCATTACGTTTAGGTTCATTATGTTTATAAAATACTTTATCAACTAAAACAATATTACCTTCATGGAATGTTGGTAACATTGATGATCCATACACTCTGGATATTTGAACAAAATATAAAACACCATAAGTAACTATCAAAGTAACAACAATAACTCTTAAATACTCTAATAAAACCCTCTTTTTACTTTTTGCAATCTCTTCCATCCTATCACCTGAAGACATTATATCATTTTTTATTGTTCATTCAAGTGACTACGTAATTTTGCAATAATTTTCTTTTCTAAACGAGAAACCTGGACCTGGGAAATATTTAATCTTTTAGCGACTCGTTCTTGATTAAAATCCAAGTGATAGCGCATATATAAAATCAACTTTTCTTTTTCATCAAGTTTTTCCATTTCCATCTCTAATGCGATTTTTTCAAACCACATTGAATTATGCTTATTTTCAATTCTTTCTTCCATCGAAATCGAAGAACCATCTTTTTCATAAATCGGTTCACTTAAAGACGTTGGATAATATGATGAATCAATTGCTTCAACAATATCCTGCTGATCAACTTTTAAATAACTAGCCAGCTGTTCAATCGTTGGATCATGTCCCGTTTGATTAATCAGCACTTCTCTAGCTTTATTAATTTTTAAATTAAGTTCTTTTAACGAACGACTTACTTTGATCGTTCCATCATCACGAAAATAACGTTTGATTTCACCCATAATAATGGGAACTGCATAAGTTGAAAACTGTACTCCATAACTAGTATCAAAATTATTTACTGCTTTCATTAACCCAATACAGCCAATTTGAAACAAATCCTCTTTATCATAATAATTGTTTTTAAAGCGATGGACAATCGACCAAACTAACCCTAAATTTTGACTAACGACTAATTCTTTGGCTTGTTCATCCCCGTTTTGTGCCATTTGAATCAGTTCAATGGTTTTATTTGCCATCGAAACCAATATCTTTCAACTGTTTTTTGATCGTTAATTTTGTTCCTAAATCTGGTGTTGAATGAATTTCCAAACTGTCACAAAGAGCTTCAATGATCGTAAGCCCCATCCCCGCATGTTCTAACTCTTTTAAAGAAGAATACATTGGCTGTTTTGCTGCTTCAACATCAACGATTCCTTTACCATAATCCTGAATCACGATTTTAACTAGACGTTCAGGTTCAATACTAACCTTAATAATTACATTACATTCAGGATTATTTTGATAACCATGAATAATGGCATTACTTACTCCTTCACTAATAATTGTTTTTATTTCAACTACCTGGTCAATCGTTGGATTTAATGCCGTGATAAATGAAGCAACACTCGTTCTAGCGAATGGTTCATTTTCAATTTTGGCACTAAAACTAAGTTCCATCTGATTCATTACCCCTTGACCTCCTCAACATATTCCATTAATTCAAACATCCCGGCTAACTCAAAAACTTTATAAGCCGTTTTTGATAAATTCGCTAAATATAATTTACGATGATCTAGCTGCAACTGATTATAACGGCCTAATACTAAGCCAATTCCCGAACTGTCAATAAAACTAGTTTTACTAAAATCAAAATATACCGGACCATTACCCTTATCTAAAATACCGCTTAATAAACTACGATATTTACCAATATAACTACAGCTTAATTCACCATAAAAATAAACAACAATTTTATCCTCTAAAATCTTATATTCTATCTTATTTTCCACAAACTCATCTCCTCAAGGCTATCTTACATCTTTTAAAACCATGAATAAATGGTTTCGACAAAACTAGAATTAAGACAACAAAAAAAGTCTTATGTATTTTTATCAAACTTGGACATATTATTTACTGAGGCGATCAAATTGATTAAAAAAATTTTAATAATCTTACTAATATTTAGTCTTTTACCAATAAAAAAAATTAATGCTGTCGATAATGATGTCACTCCTAATGCTAGTGGCGCCATTTTAATTGAAGCCAGTTCTAGACAAGTTCTCTATGAAAAAAACGCGCAAGAAAAATTATTTCCCGCATCAACTACTAAAATTATGACGATGATCTTAATGTTCGAAGCCATAAATGATAAAAAGATAAGTTTTGAAGATGAAATAACTACCTCCAAATATGCTGCCAGCATGGGTGGTAGTCAAGTATATTTAGAAGTTGGTGAAAAAATGAGTTTAAAAGATATGTTTAAATCAATTGCAATTGCAAGTGCTAATGATGCCAGTGTAGCCGTTGGTGAATATATTGCTGGAAGTATCGAAAAATTTGTAGCCATGATGAATGAAAAAGCTAAAGAATTAAACTTGGTCAACACTCATTTTGAAAATGCCACCGGATTACATCATCCCAATCACTATACCTGTCCACATGATCTAGCCATCATGGCGGCTTATTTAATTGAAATCGGTGGTAAAGATTTGCTTAGTGTCACTTCATTATATGACAGTTATATTCGTGAAGATAGTACTCAAAGTTTCTGGCTCGTTAATACTAATAAACTATTGAAATTATATGATGGTGTTGATGGTTTAAAGACCGGTTATACTAAAGAAGCTGGCTATTGTCTAGTAACTACGGCCAAAAAAGACAATCAGCGAATTATTGGTGTATTAATGAAAGAAAGTGCCCCAAAAACAAGAAACGAAGAAATGTGTAATCTATTAGATTATGGTTTTAATAACTATAAACAAGTTACCCTCTATCAAAAAAATGATTTAATTGAACAGCATGTTGTTGATCAAATGGATAATCTTACTATTGATGTAAAGTGTCACCAGGATATTGTTTATACTAAAGCTAAAAATAACGATCAAAAAGCCACAACTAAAATCACCTATAATCAAGATCTATTACCTATAAATAAAGGTGACCAAGTGGCCACCTTAGAAGTAATCATTGATAATAAAATAGTTGCCAGTTATCCCCTTTATAGTGATAACGATGTAAGTAAAGCCACTTTTTTATCTAAAACAATTAAAACTTTTAAATATTTATTTTAATAGTAAGGTTTCTACCTTACTATTAAAATCCAAAGTTATCTTTAAATAACTGTTCAACTTGATAGTACACTCGAGGAATCCTGATTTCCTGGTAAAACTGCTGGCTTTGACAGACTTGTTCATCATCCATATAAATACAATAACTTCTTTTAACGATTCTTCCTTTAACAATCAAATAATTAAATTTAAAAATAATTTCACTAACATCAATAAACTGATAATCCTCATAATTACTAATATCCAGGTTGCAAATTCCCATTTTTTTACCAAGATAATTAATTATACTATTTTGATGACGATAAATTATCTGATTACTAAGAACAATAATAAAAGTCGATTCTAATTTAATCCATTGCAATAAACATATTATTAAAAATATCATTAAAGCAGCTAATAAATACTCAATTTGACCACTCAACAAAAATCCGATTACGCCTAAACCAACAATTACTAACTGATAAATTACAAAATACCTAAAAAAGACCAACAACGAAAAACGCTTTACCACTACTATTCCACCCTTCTTTTTATATAGAAAAATTCTACCAATTACTAAATTAAAAACTAGTAGATTTAAGTAAAAAGAAGGTTAAGAATTAGATAGTTTTCAAATCAACTGTTCCAATAAACTTAAAATCATTAGGAAGTGAAGCAAAAACTTCAACTTCCTGGTTCAATAAAGGATGTCTAAAAGCAATTTTATAAGCATGTAATGCCACTCGATTAATAAATTTACTTTCATTTCCATATAACTTATCCCCTAACAAGGGATGATTGATGGCTTGTAAATGCACTCTAATTTGATGTTTTCGTCCTGTTTCTAACTGACAGGCAATCACTGTATAATTGTCAGCTTTATTTTGTTTAATCACTCTAAGCCTAGTTTTAGCCTTTTTACCATGCATATTAATTCGCATTCGATTTTGATGACGATCACGACCAATTGGCTTATCGATTACACAATCTTTTTTTAAAATTCCTTGGCATACGCCAATATAACTGCGATTTATTTCTTTATTAGCTAACATCAAATCTAATTTAGGCTGTAACAAAGCACATTTACAAAAGATTACCAATCCCGTAGTATCCACATCTAAACGATGGATCGGACGGACTGGATAAAATTGATTAGTTTCTAAATAATAATTAGCTACATAATTAGCCAATGTTCCCGTTTCTGTTTTATGTTCAGGATAAATTGCTGTTTTTTCTGGTTTATCAACAACTAAGATAAAATCATCTTCATAAACTACCTTTAAATCATAGAGCTCATAAGCATAATCAATTCCCTCATCATAAGCTAAAATACTAAGCATATCATTATCTTTTAATACCGTATTACTTTGTACATATTGATTATTCAATAAATATTGCTTATGCTGTTTCATTAAATGAATGGTCTTTTTAGCTAAACAAAAATAGGCAAAAACCTCATCAATTGTTTTTCCTGCAAACAAGTCATCTATTTTTAATACTAAATAATTTCCTTTGATCCAATATTTCATCATTTTCATCTCCTAGCACTAGCATTATAACATAATTTTTTAAAATTATTATTGATTTCTTCAATTCGTAAAGTAACTAAAATTATAAATAAAAACATATCAAATAAATAAAAAAAATAGAAAGGATGATTGAAAATGGCCTACATTTTAATATTTATAGTTATCACAGTCTGTGTATGGAAATGGTTTTATTACAGAGCATTTTGTCTTGGGTTAATGTATTTTGCAGAAACAGAACACAATTGGAACATAGATAAAAAAGAAATAAAAAAAATCATTGATTATGCTATGAAAAGAATAATCAATGATTTCTGCAATTAAGATCCTATATTACTTATTATGATTGTAGAAACAACTCGCTCGGCAATTGTCATCAATGATTTAAGTGACGATACCCCGAGCTCTTTTCCTTTTTCTTTAACCTTTTCCCAAACATTATCATTTCTAATATCTGCTAAAAATTCATGACCAGCAGGTGTAATATCAAAAATAACATAGTGTTGATTAGACGATAACTCGGTTAATGGTTTTGCCTGAATCATATGGCTATCATGTAATTGTTTAATAGCATAAAGTATACTATCTTTTGTACTGTTATCTAAATCATATTTTTCTATAATTTTATTTGTCATGATTCCACTCATCACTTCATTGCCATAATTTAAATTTTCTTCTAACCATATCAAACAATATCGGACATAATCAGGATTTAGTTTCATAAAATTCACCTCACTTTCTTCTTATAAATTATAGCATAAAATATAAATTGATTTAAAAATAAGCTCTCATCAGAAGAGCTTATTTAATTTATAGATTTATTTGGAGTTAATTCAATTGATTTTTCTAATATTAAATCACCAAGCAACTCTGTATATATACTTAATTGAAAGCTTAAATTATCAATCGAATCTATGCTGTAAGCATTCAAATCCTCCAAATCTATAAGAAAATCAAAGTTTGGTTCTGATAGATATTTACTATTTGCTTTAATAGTCGCATAGCCATTAGAAAACCCAATTTCTGATTGATTTATCAACGAATCAGAAAAGATGATATATACATCAGAATCTTTATTGTTTTCAATGTATATATTCATCATCCAAGTTTCTAATGAATACTCAATTATTCCTCTATATTCAATATAAATATTATCCTGATCTAATAAAACTATGTTTTCCTGTTTTTTTTGTTCTTCATTAGTTTTGTTTTTATTTGAAGTTTCTTGTTTTTCATTATTTTGAGTTGTTTCTTCTTTGTTTTGCGAAATGCCTTCATCATTATTAGAGGAACAACCTGTTATCCATGTAATTAAACTTAAACAAATTATGCAATAAATAAATATTTTTTTCATACTATTTTCACCTCGTGTAATATATTTTCTTTGATTGATAATCAGTTAATATTAAGTTTCTTTTTTATTTTATCCAAATTAACAAAATCAGTTTGCCAATTTTTATTGTCTTCTATTCCATTTGTTGATATTGAAAACTCATAAGTTTTTAACGCCGACATCACTTCAATATGTTTGCTGTTTGTTTTGTCATAATCTCCATAATCCATAATATATTCACCATTTTCAAATACTGCCTCTGATGTAACTACACCACCATATGAATTGGTTCCGCCGTATTGCAAAATTATGTATATTGTCCCACTTTTCTTATTTGTAATAACAGTTGCTTCATTATCAGGCAAACAAAAAGAATCTGGATTTTTTAAACACGATTTTAATTCTATACAGCCTTCATAAATTTTTTTCTCAATAGAACTTAATGAAAAATGATTCCAAAATAAAAATAAACAAAAAACAATGCATAACGTTGAGATAAGTATATTTTTACGTTTATTTATTAAAAACTTGGACTTTAAGTCATTAATTTTCAAAATTTGAATATCTTTTCGCTGATCATATCCACAAAAATCACAAAATAACGCATCATCTCTAATTTCTTTTCCACATTTTCTACAAATCATTATTTCCCTTCCTTTCACTTATATATTACATAATTATACATGATTTTACAAGTGTAAATAGCACGATATATTAAGTGTATATTATGAAAGAAATTTCCAATAATATTATTTTATAAGGAAATGGAGTGATATATATGCCTTTTAAAATTGAACGGGAAGAATATGTAAACAAGACTTTTCGCATAAATAAAAAGCTTGTTGAAAAAATGGAGAAAATCTGTGATGAAAAGAATATTTCTCTCAACAAGCTTGTAGTTAAATGTATTGAATATGCTTTAAACGATATGGAAGAAGATAACTAATCTTCTTTTTTTGCTTTTTGCTTTTATTAATATTAGAATTTTTCGTCATATTTATTATCTCTTTTGAATGAACGCACAACTGTTTCTACTACTGCTATTTGTGCAGAAGTAAGACCAGAAACATCGATTGTATTTTCTTCTTTTTTTGTCGGTTTATAAAAGAATATTCCAACAGGAACATCAAATATTAATGAAAGCTTAATTAATATATCTATAGACGGCATTCTAATATTGTTTTCATAGGCAGAAATAATAGCTTTACTTACGCCAGCTTTATTGGCAAGATCTATTTGAGATAATTTGTTCCTTATTCTGAGGCTTTTGATTCTCGCTCCTATATGCGATTTTATTTCGTTTATTTCTTTTTCCATAATACCACCTCTTTCTAATTATATTTTATTAAATGTGAACTTTTTGTCAACTAATTATTGAAGGAACAACTGCAATATGCTATACTGTGAGTGAGAAAGGAGTATGCTGTATGTTAACTATATGTAAATTAGATAAAAACAGAGTTTTAAAACAAGTTAACAATAAAGTATTAGACGGTATTGTTGCAAGTAACAGCAATCTTATCGATGATATTATCCTTTCTATGAAAAAAGAAGGTATCTTAGAATGCCTGAATAACGGATTTCCTGACAAAAGAAATGAAAATTCATTTATTCCATTAAATTTTATTATGGCATTGGCTGTTGCAGCCAAAATGAAATCAAGAATGAGCTTAACTGATATACCTTATGCTATTCGAGATCACAGGACTTTAGCGGAGCTTGGCTATGCTGCAATTAATACAGATTGTGCTAAAGGCTGGTTTAAGGAAGGTACAATACGTCACTTATTAGGTAAATATAATTGGGAAGATATATTTAATTATTATAATGATGTTGTTCAAGATCATATATTTAAAATGACTGAACTGTCACCAGATATACATGTTCTAGACTGTACAAAAATCAAAGTAAATATTGATAACAAAAATTACGAAAACTCATCAATGACTTATGATCACAATACTAATAAACCCTATCGGGGATATAAGCTGTCTTCTTTAAGAGGTATAGTAGGTGATTCGGGAATAATAGAAGAGGTAAGGTTTGATACGGCGTCTGTTCACGATTTAGAATTGAGCAAAGATATTTTACTAAACTCTTCATGCCTAAAAGAAGGCGACATTTTAATTATGGATCGTGGATTTATCTCCAGAGAAATGATGAAATATTTAAAAGAACAGCGTAAAGTAGACGTGTATATACCTATGAAGAAAAATATGGCTGAATATCAGATGGCTCTGGCATTGGCTGAAGAACTTGATGACTGGCAGCTGCATCCTGCAAGAAAGGATCAGATGATATGTCATGTGCCAAATGTTGATGCATTATGGGGTGGAAATGAAGTTGAAGAATATATCCCTTTAAATGCCGCAGTTATCTGGTTTAAAGAAACTCAATCATATGCTGTTATTACAACTACTGATATGAGTAGGAGTGCTAAAGAAATTATTTTAACTTATGAACTGCGCCCTGAAATTGAAGAAGATTTTAGACAGTTAAAAGATTTTTGGAAACTTGAAGATTTTCACAGCACAAAATTAAATGTAATCAGTTTTCATATTGTTTGTGTACTTTTCGGTTATTTGTTTTATCAGCTATATTTAACAACTGAAGAAGGCGAAAAGTATATTGGCAAATGTTTGCCTGTTATTCTAAAAAATTATCAGGAAGAATTTTTAAACTACTTAGTATTATATAGCGGTGAATATTTCTGTATTTTAAGTTTAAAGGAATTTATTGAATTTAGAGACAACTGTAGAGAAGATGTTAAAGAGTATATTTTAAAATTTTTAAAATAGCTTGCAGGATTATTATGCCTGAATCATGTATAGAAACAATATAAAAAATATAATTTCTACTGTTTTAATACTGAAAATGTAAATGTCAAATCAAAAAAAGCCGATAATTGAATCGACTTTTTAATTAAAAATGCTTACTTTACGAATTGAAGTTATTGATTTAAAAGATTGTATCTATTTTTAAAACTATGATATAATCATAAAAAGGAGGAAAAAAAAACATGAAATGTCCAGTATGCAAAGATGTTACTTTACTAATGGCTGAAAAACATGGTGTAGAAATTGATTATTGCCCAGAATGTCGCGGTATTTGGCTGGATCGTGGAGAATTAGAAAAAATCATCGAGCGTTCATCAAACAGTTCACATAACAATCCTTCTAATAATGGTCCAAAAAAGAAAAAAGGATTTAACTTAGGTGATATTTTAGAAATTTTCGGTGGTGAATAAAAAAAGTAATCGCAATGATTACTTTTTTATTTTTTGCTGATAATTTCTAACCCAACTTGAACAATAACTACCTGATCAAATAAACTCACTTCAATATAAGCAATCCGTTTATGACGATCTATCTTTTTAATCATCCCTTCATGATTCATCAATGGCCCATGAATAATATTAACTTTATCACCGACAATATACCCTGTTGACATGGAAACTATATGATCCTCTTTACCAAAATTCATTAAAAAAAGAACTTCTTCTTTTAATAATGGACAAATAAATTCACCATCATTCCCTAATACTTTAGTCAGATCAGGAATCATCTTTAATTTATTAAAAAGAACATCAATTTGATCAGTGACCATAAAAACATAGCCCTTGAATAGTATTTCCTCTATTTCAATCCAGGTACCCCGAAACTTTTTTTTGCGGATAGTCCGAGGAATGAAGCACTCGTGTAAAACATCTTTAGTAATCAGTTTCATACAGGTATTTTTGATTTCCTCTTCTCTACCGCTGCGCACTTGAATTACATACCAGTTATTACACATGTAACTTCCCCCATTAAAACAAAATAATAGTCGACATAGACATGCCGACTATTATTCCATCAATTTAAATTATCTTTAAACAATGCGACCTAGCGACAATTATTTTAAATAATTAGATTTATACATTAATTAATTCTTTATTTTCTTCAATTGTAATGTTTGGTGTTTTTATTGTTTCTTCTTTTTTATACTGATAAGTTGGTACAATTTCTTTTACCATTGTTCGAATATCTTTGCTTTCATGATAAGCTGCTTCTTTTAAGCTAACTAACTGCCCTAAAAATACTTCTTCATTTAATTCAATTGGTTTTCCAATATGAATCATATGATTTGGTGTATCCTGTAATCCTTCTTCTTCCATTAACAGCTCTTCATATAATTTTTCACCTGGTCTTAAGCCCGTATAAACAATATCAATATCTACATCTGGTTCATACCCTGATAATTTGATCAAGTTTCTGGCCATATCGGCTATTTTTACCGGTTCTCCCATATCTAAAACAAAGATTTCGCCACCTTTGGCATAAGCTCCTGCCTGCAATACTAAGGATACTGCTTCAGGAATTGTCATAAAATAACGAATGATATCCGGATGAGTTACCGTTACCGGTCCCCCTTCCTTGATCTGTTTTTTAAATAACGGAATTACTGATCCGTTAGAACCTAAGACGTTTCCAAATCTTACCGCTACATATTCAGTACTAGAGCGTTTGTTGTAAGTCTGGACGATCATTTCACATAATCGTTTAGTTGCACCCATGATATTAGTTGGATTAACCGCTTTATCGGTTGAAATTAAGATAAAACGCTGAGTCTGATATTTATCAGCCGCTTTAACTACATTTAAAGTTCCAAAAACGTTATTCTTTACTGCTTCATTTGGTGAATCTTCCATTAACGGTACATGTTTATGGGCTGCCGCGTGATAAACAATATCAGGGCGATAGGTTGCAAACAGGTTATCAATTTTAACTGTATTTCTTACTGATGCAATCATTGTTTCCAAATGTAAATCTGGATAATTATGTTTTAATTCTAACTGAATATCATAAGCATTATTTTCATAAATATCAACAATGATCAATGTTTTTGGCTTATTGGCAGCAATCTGACGACATAACTCCCTTCCAATTGATCCACCACCACCAGTTACCATGACTACCTTGCCAGTTACATAACCCATGATATCATCTAAATTTACTGTAATTGGTTCTCTTCCTAATAAATCCTGAACTTCAACATCCTTAAAGTCACTAATATGAATATCATCATTAATAAACTGATAAATTCCTGGTAAACGTTTGATTGAACACATCGTTTCCTTACAGATATTCAATATCTCTGCCAGTTCTTTTTTACTGATCGAAGGCATCGCTACTAAGATTTCATTAACATCATATTTTTCTACGGCTTCAATGATCTTATTACGACCACCATAGATTTCTACCCCATGAATCTGTCTTTTCCATTTAGTCGGTTCATCATCAATAAAGCAGACAACTTCCTTATAAATATGATCAGAGTTATTGATTTCTCTTAAAACCTTTTCTCCGGCTACTCCAGCACCAATGATCAAGACCTTTTCTAACGGCCGTCTTTCTTTAGCATTATTGACTCTTGACTTATATAGACGAATAAAGCGATATAAAAAACGACTTCCCCCTACTGTTGCAAGCAACAGCAAAAAATAAATCACATAACAGCTTTTAGGTAAGCCTCTACCAGTCACCTCACAAACAGTAACATTTAAAGCACTATTTAAACCAGCTGCTAAAACAATATTTTTTAACTCCGTGATTGAGGCAAATTGCCATAAGCTGTGATAAAGACGAAAACAGACAAAAACAGCAACATTTACTAATACTAGTAAAAAGATGATACTGTTTAAACGCTGTAAATACATTGCATCGATTGGTCCGTTAAATCTTAACAACAGTGATCCATAGGCGGCAACAATGATACTAATAATATCTAGACCAACTAAAAAAAATCTCCTAATATTAAGCTTAGCACTATCTCCCATTTAATTTCCTCTCCCATTTCTTTTCAATTTTATTATCACAAGTAAATTTTATTTTTATTTATTATATTTAAAAACATTTACACAAGGTATATTATTCTTATTCTCCATCAAAAATCAAGTAGTTTCGAGCAATTTTTTTATTTTAATAAATCTTTTTACCACTAGTGACAATATAACTCCAGTTTATTACATTGAAAAATTAAACAAAAATCACGTTTTCTTACCTTTAAAATAACAACTAAGCCTAAATTCTAATAAATATATTATATAATCGAGATTTTTTTAAGATTTTTGCAAATAAAATGTTGCTTTTTTTTACTTGATAAAGGATAATACTATGCGAATAGTTATTTTTTTATGTTAATAATATATTAAATGAAAACTAAATATATTTGTTGGGAGGACATATGGAAAAAACAGAATTAAATGATGAAGTAGAAATTGACTTATCGGAATTATTTAAGTTAATCAAAAAGAATTTGAAATTAGTCATTGTTTTAGCTTTAGTTGGTGTGATTATTGCCGTAGCTGCAACAACTTTTCTAATTGATAAAAAATATGCTTCAGAGGGTAGTATTTTATTAAAAGCAGAAGTAGTTGACGGTTCAATCGATTCATCACAACTTAGTGCAAATAACATGATGGTAAATAACTATATCGAATTACTAGAGGGTAATACAATTCAAAACCAAGTTGCTGATAACTTAAACATTACCATTGAAGAAGTACGTAATGCTCTATCAGTAACAAATACAACTGAAACACAAATCATTGAAATCAGTGCCACTACTAGTGATCCTGAATTATCAAAAAATATTATTGATGAAACAATTACAGTATTTACAAATTTAGTTCAAGAAAAACTAAATGTAACTAACTTAACTATTGTTGATCAGCCAGAAATTAATCCTAATCCAGTATCACCAAGCATGATCAAAAATATCATTATTGGTGCTATTATCGGTATTGTGCTAAGTTTAGCTTATGTTTTATTAACTTATTTATTAGATACAAAGATCAAAACTGGTGAACAAGCTGAACAAATTCTTGGTGTACCATTACTAGGAACTGTTCCTTATTTTGAGGAATAATTATGGAATTTATCGATTTACATAGTCATTATGCCTGGCATATTGATGATGGAATTCAAAACATCGATGATGCTTATGCAGCTTTAAAAGCAGCTAAAGCTCAAAATATTACTAAAATCGTTGCAACACCGCACATTACACCAGGAACAACTACTGAAACTGAATTTAACAAAATCAAACATCGCATTGATGAATTAAAAATCTTAGCTAAAGAATTAAACATTGAAGTTTATTCTGGCTGTGAGATCATGCTTAATAGTGATTATTTAACTGCATTAGATAATCAAAATTATTTAACGATTAATGATGGTCCTTATGTTTTATTAGAGTTTAATGTAACTCAAAAATTACCTGAAGATTATGATGAAAGAATTTATGAATATAGTTTAAAACATAACATTGTAGTCGCACATGTGGAAAGATATTTCCATCGCCATTTAAATCTTGATATCATTCAAGAATGGATCGATCGTGGATATGTTATTCAAATCAATAGTTCTAGTATTTTAAATCAAAATGGTACTGCTTATGAAAACGCAATTACTTTATTGGAAGCTGGTATGGTTCATGTGATTGCTAACGATGTCCATCAGCCATCAGGTTCGCGCAGTCCTAATTTACAAGATACTTATGATTATTTAAGCAAAAAGTATCAAAGCGAAGATATCATTAAATTAATGTATGATAATCCTTTAGCTGTAATTAATGGCCAAAAGCCTGAATTAGTTAAAGTTCATAAAAATTCTAAAATACGATGGTTCAAAAGGAGAAAATAAATGTTAAAAAGTAAAAAAAGAAATCATGAAGTACAAACATTTTTAATTACCCAACCTGAAAGAAAACATACTAAAATTGATTTCAAAGAAGTTTATCGTCATATTCGAACAAGCGTTGAATACTCTACTGTTGGTCAAAATGTCAAAGCTATCAATGTTACTTCTTCTATTCCTGGAGAATCTAAAAGTACAACTTCAATCAACTTAGCAATGATTTTTGCAACTAAATATGAAAAAGTACTATTAATTGACTGTGACCTTAGAAAATCAACAATTCATCGTTATTTAAAATTATCAAACTCTAGAGGATTAACTAATGCCTTAATGGAATATGGTGAAGAAAAGAAAATTAGTTCTAAATGCTTTCAATTTTATGAAGATGAATCATTTGTTGGGAAATTATCTGTTTTAACATCAGGGGTTAAAGTACCTAATCCAACTGAATTAATTGGTAGTGATATTTTTAAACAATTTATTAATGATCTAAAACAATTATATGATTTCATCATTATTGACTGTCCACCAATCATGGCAGTTAGTGATGCTATTCCAATTGGAAATGTTGTTGACGGAACTGTTTTTGTTTGTTCTTCAACAATTACAAATCGTAAGGATGCTAAAGCTTCTATTGAGGTTTTACAAAAAAACAACGTCAATATTCTTGGAACAATCTTAACTCAAGTAGAACAAGATGGAGCTCATAATGGTTACTACCATTACTATTAAAAATGAAAAGAAAAAATAACAAATTGTTCTTTATTATCGTTCCAGTATTAATCGCTTTGATCCTTGCAATTGTATTATTTGACCGTTATCAAACTAATCAGTTCGCTAAAAAATATACAACTGATGTTGCCCAAACAAACAACAATAAAAAACCGTCCAGTAAAGATTTACCAACTATTTATTGTGTTGGTGATAGTTTTACAATCGGTCAAGATAACGCAACTAGTTATCCTGATTATTTAAAAAACAAAGTTTCCAATGATATTAAGGTTATTGGTGACAGTAGTATTAATACTAGCGCTTTAGCAATTAAATTTGCTAGCCAGGATATATATGTTGATGATTTAACTATTCCTGGTAATACCAATGAAGTTGCCATTACTTTACTAAATGAAAACGGCGAAGCTCAAGACGCTCTTTTAAATAGTAAAACGGGAATTGAAAATTGTTCTATCAACAATATTAGTGGTTCAATCAGTTACAATCAAACAACTAATCAGCTAGTTTTTAAACGAAGTGAAGCTGGCAGTTCAACAATGATAACTAATTTAACCAAAGTTGAAGTTACAAAACCTGAACTTGAACAAGATCGTATTTTGATCTTATTTACTGGTTCTTATGAAGAAAGTGTTCAAGGCAGTTTAGTAAACTATCAAAAACAAATTATCAATACTTTTAACACTGATAAATATTTAGTTATCTCTTTAACTATCGATGATCGCGATAGTACTAATAATCTTTTAGCCAACAGTTATGGCAGTCATTATTTAGACTTTAAAAATTATTTGTTAACTGACGGTTTAAATGATGCTAAGATTAGTGCTACCAGTGATGATCAAGCTATGATTGCAAATGGTAATGTTCCATCAAGCTTATTGCTTGATAGTAACCATGGTAATAATTCTTACAATCAATTACTGGCAAACAAAATATATGAAAAATTAACTGAACTTGGTTATCTAGACTAAAAGCACTACGTTTTGTAGTGCTTTTACTTATCACTAAGCATTTTAACCAATAGCTCTGTTTCTTTTAACGTTCCTTCAATTAAAATTCTTTCCATCAGCATTGCATAAGCTTCACTGTCTAAATTAACTTTCATTAATTGTTTAAACAATTTAGCACAATTTTCATTACCACAGATAAGTAATGGCAAATAAGCATCTATTTGTAGACATTTACAATACTTTAAATAATTATTAAGACTAATATTACCATCATGTTCAAAGTGATAAATAGTGCTTTTGCTTAAATTAAGCTGTTTTGCCAGCTCAGCTTGGCTAATCCGCTTAGTTTTTCTGATCCATTTTAAAACTTTTCCAATTTCTAAAAATTGTTCCATTATTAAATTAACTCTAAACGTTTCATTGCTTTATAAATACCATCATCATCAGGATCATCAAAAGTATCATCAGCAATTGCTTTTAATTTCTCTGGTGCCAAAATAGATACAACTCCATAACCGGCTACACTAATCATTTGGAAATCATTCATACTATCACCAAAAGCAATCGTATCTTCCATCTTACCGCCTAAATAAGCAACTGCCCGTTCAATTGCATCTCCCTTAGTACAATTCTTCAAAATTATCTCACCATTAATAAAGTCATCGCTTTCTTTTGAAAATATTACAATATTAAAAAACTCATTTAAATATTTCACACAATCATAAAACGCTAATTTATCTTCAGAAATAAAACACATCTTAGTTACTTTATGCTTTAAAATATCAAATTCACTAATTGGTAACCGTACTTCTTCGTTTTTACGTTCTTCTAAAAAACGAGCCAACTCTAAGTTATTTTCCATGATCTTACTATTTTTCTTATCAAAGAAATCTCTAACTCCTGGTGTTTGATATAAAGCGTCTTTAGTTTCTAAACTAAATAAGATCTTGGCATTAGTAAATAACAACATTACTTGTGATAAAACATATTGATTAATAAAGTTTTCAAAAATATATTTTCCATCAATATTTACAAAACCGCCAGCTGAAGAAATAGTCCCATCAAAGCCAATTTCCCGAATCGACTTCATAATTGATACTGGTGCCCGTCCTGTACATATAAACGCTTTATGCCCGTTTTTACGAGCCTGACGAATTCCCGCAATTGTTTTTTCAGTAACCTGTTTACTAGCTCCCATTAAAGTTCCATCAATATCAAAAAACAAATATTTACCCATTTTTACTCCTCCATTTTAAATCTGTACTTATTATACTAGATTTTATCAATTTGTTATATTATTTTCATAAAATGATTAAACATTTATCTTATTTTAGCTTTATGGTATACTTTAGTGAAAGAGGTATTATTATGGAATGTACAATCAATTCATTATATTTATGTGTCAAAGATATGGACCGGGCAATTAAGTTTTATGAAAATTTTTTTGAACAGAAAGTTTTCATAAATGATCCTATTTATAGTATCTTTAATATCAATGGTTTTCGCTTAGGTTTATTCGCTTATCAAAAAATGAATGAACAACATACTTTTGGTAGTAACTGTATTGTCAGCATCGAAGTTAGCAGTCTTGAAATTTTAACAGCAAAAATTAAAAATTTAGAATTATGTTTCCCATTAACTAAGATAAAGAATAACTGGGTTGTTGAATTCATTGATAGTGAAGGCAATCATATTGAACTAACCGCTCCCATATAAAAAAAGCAACAGCGTTGCTTTTTTTAACTATTCAAATTTACTATCCACTGCAAAGATGTTATTTCCATTTAAATAATCTTTAACCAGCATCCTTTTTTTACCCGCAATTTGTAAATCGGTAATCAAATAAATGCCATCACCAGTTTTAACCCCAATTGCATCTTTAAAGATCTTGACGATCGTTCCGTTTTCCTGGTGACTATGATGCGCCTTAGCATTAGCACATTGGTGAACCATTCCACCCCATATCTTAACCGTTTTACCTTGATATGTAGTAAAAGCACCTGGCCAAGGATTTAAGCCCCGAACCCGATTATAAATAGCAGTAGCACTTTGATTAAAATCTAGCTTTTCATCTGCTCGAGAAATAGTTGGCGCATAAGTTACCAAAGTTTCATCCTGAACTATCGAAGCATTAGTTCCTCTAATGATACTAGGAAGAGTATCAATTAATAATTTAGCTCCAACTTCACTTAAACGATCATATAATTCACCTGTTGTTTCTTCATTTCCAATTACCACTTCCTGGCTGGAAATAATATTTCCGGCATCCATTTTTTTAGCCATATACATGATCGTTACTCCCGTAGTTGCATCACCATTGATAATCGCATAATGAACTGGCGCCCCACCACGATATTTTGGAAGCAAAGAAGCATGAACATTAATGCAGCCAAGGCGTGGCGTTTGAAGCAAAGCTTCTGGAACAATTTGTCCATAAGCAGCCGTAATAATTAAATCCGGGTTGCTATCAATGATTGCTTGATAATCAGTTTTAATTCTTTCTGGCTGTAATACTGGTATTTGATGTTTCAAAGCAACCTGTTTAACATCTGACATTGTAAGTACCTTTTTACGACCCACTAGGCGATCAGGCTGCGTTACAACACCTACAATATTATAATTATTTTCCAACAAACTTTCTAAGACCTGCTTAGAAAAACTTGCAGTTCCCATAAATACAATCTTTATCTCTTTCATTTAACCACCACTTTCTTTCATTTGCTTCATTATACCTTTTTTTGCTCCTTATTTAAACACAAAAGTGCCACTTGGCACTATTTTAAAGCAAACTGCTAATTAAATTAGAAATAACCAAAACTAGTGTTTCAATCACTTTAATACAACCATCACTAATTTCCTTAACAACCAATGACAAAGTATTTTCCTTACCATCATCAATCATCCCATAATCACTAGAAATAACATGATTATCCTTAACTGTTTCTTCAAATTGTTCAATATTCTGGTTAAAAACCTCTTTTTGAATTTGATAATTACCAAATAAACCATTAATTATAAACAATAACATTCCCACTAAACATAAATCGATCAAAAAATTTTTCATCCTAAATACTCTCCTATTGTCTTTGCAATTACTTCTACTGTTGCCTGAACTTCCTCTTTCGTATTACTTTGTGCCCCTACTTCGATTAAGACCATATTGTCAGTTGTCCCCTGATTATAATGAGAACTCTTGACATAAACTCCACGACTAATTTTAGGAACAATACTATTAGCGATATCAGATAAATTTTGTGATAATTGATTTACAGCATCAAATTTACCACTGCTTTTACCAACGACAAACATAATTTTGGCATAATTTTTATTTTCATGAGTTATTGTCGATAACTCTTTAGAAATCGAATCCCGATGAAAATCAACTACTAAATCATACCCGCCACTTAACTTTAAACTCTCTTCTAAATACATTTTAGAAACAGTGTAGGACTTATTATAGGCAATATTATGAACCGCCTTATAATTTTCAAAGTCATTACCCTCAACATCACAGCCATAACCTAGATTATTTAAACACTGCTGTAAATAGTTAGCACCAGAGATTACATCATAGCCAGCATATTCTTCACTTTGATGCGTATTATAAATATGAATCTTTTTATCTTTTGTTATCGCCGTTTGACTACTTTGGCTATTACCAGTAAGTGTGGTAGTATCATTAGAATCATCAATGGCATTGATTACCTGGGCATTATAATTAGTTACTTTAGTTGGCAAATAAACAATCAGCCCGATAATCAACGCTAATTTCATCATAATCAAGATACCATTTTTTAATCTCATTCCATCACCACCATACAATTAATTGTATGCAGTGATGATTATTTTTAGTACCGCAAACTATTAATACTTTTACTAATTATTTTAGCCATGATCTCACATTGTTCATCAATCTGTTTATCACTTAAGACAAAATTACAATCAATTGGATTTAAAACCTCATTAAACAACAGTTCCAATTCACTATCTGTTAACTTACCCAACTGTCCTAGCATCATTTCTTTTTGTGATTCATTTAAACTACCTTGATACTTATTACGTTTCCCTACTTTTAATTTACTTAAAGGATTCAAACTGTCACCAAAATAATCAAGCGTATAATTTAACACATCTCGAACTAAACTGCTGGCATAAATCACGGTTGGAACGCCAATGGCAATGACTTTCGCGCCAATTGTCTGTTCATTGATAGCCTGGCGATAATTACCAATCCCACTACCAGGATTAATTCCCGTATCATTGATTTGAATTACATGAGCTAATTTATGATAGTTATAAGCACATAATGCATCAACAACAATAACTAAATCAATTTTTTCTTTAGTAACTAAAGCCTTGACGATTGCTGCACTTTCCATTCCCGTTTGAATCATTACTCCGGGTACAATTCCTAAAATATCATAATAATGATTGATCAATTTTTCCTCATCATCCAAAAAATGAGTAATTCTTAGATCTCTTAAAGTTCTAGGACCAATGGCATCATTAGTTAAAAACTGATTACCTAGACCAACAACTAAAATTTTAGGATAATCAATTTCATCAATTAATGGTTTTAAATTCTTACTTACTTCATCAATAATTACCTGCTGTTTATAATCTTGAAAACTAATTTCAATATAAGTTCCCACTTTTTGATTAATACTTTGATGTTCTTTTAAAATCTTAATTGATTCAACTTTTACACCATTATTAACATACTCTTCATGGTTATAATGATTGTTTAATTCTAGCTCAGTTAACGCTTCACTAGCTAAATCACTACGAATATATTTCGAATTCATCTTATCACCTAAAATAAATATCACCAAATCACAAATTTTAATACACCAAAATCAAAAAAAAAGTTGCATTTATCCAATTATTTATATATAATGAATGGGCAAGAAAAAAAGCGAGGTGAAAGATCATGGCAAATATGAAACAACAAATCAAACGTTATAAAAATGATAACTTAAAAAGAGCAAAAAACCGTTCATATAAATCAGCTTTAAAAACTGCAATCAAAAAAGTAATTACAGAAGTTGAAGCTGGAAATAAAGAAGCTGCTGTTGCAGCATACAACGTTGCTGCATCAAAATTAGATGCTTCAGTATCAAAAGGAATTCATCACAAAAATTACGCAAGCAGACAAAAATCAAGATTAGCTAAGCTTGTAAACTCTATCTAATTAATGATAGGGTTTTTATTTTAAAGGAGAAAATAATTATGGAACGTAAAGATATCGCAATTGAAGATACTTGGGATCTAAGTACGATCTATGAAAATGAAACTACTTTTTACCAGGATCTTGAAAAAGCCAAAAATTTAATCGATGAACTAGCTAGCTATAAAGATAAAATTTGTAATAGTATTGATAGTTTTTATAACTTCATGACGGTCAAAGATCAAGTTGAAAGAATTATTAATAAATTATATTGTTATGCTCATTTAAATTGTGACGTTGAACCAGCTAATCAAACTTATCAGACAATGATGGCAGCCACTTTAGGAATCTTAGAAGCATCATCTGTTAAAATTGCCTTTGTCGACAATGAAATCATTGATAACGAAGCAAAAGTATTAAGTTATCTAAAAGATCCAAAATTGCAAAAATATCAATATAAGATTAATTCTTTATTATCATATAAACCACATATTTTAGCTAAAGAACAAGAAGAACTGTTAGCTAAAGTAGAAAAAATATCTGATACTTCATCACAAGTTTTTGATGCATTGAGATTAGAATTTGAAGATGTTATTGAAAATGGTAAAGCCAAAACATTAAACAATGCCACTTTAAATAAATTTTTAAAAAGCAAAGATCCTAACGTTAGAAAGCAGGCTTATACTAACTTTTTTAAAGAATATCAGCGCTATGAAAACGTCTTTGCTCAAACATTAGCTGGTGTCATGAAAAAAGATGCTTTTTATGCTGATGTTAGAAAATTTGATAATTCTTTAGAAGCTAGTGTTTTTGATGATGATGTACCAAGTGATTTATTTTTTAAAGTGTTGGAAAACGCAAATAAAAAATATCGTCACCTATTCCATCGCTATAATCATTTAAAAAAAGAAATCTTAAAGATGGATACGATGTACAATTATGATCTAAATATTCCTCTAGTTAGTTCAGTAAAGAAAAAATATACGATCGATCAATGCTTTAAAATCATCAAAGAATGTTTACAGCCATTTGGTCAAGAATATTTAGAAATCATCAATAAAGCTCGAAACGAACGCTGGATCGACTATTATCCAACTACCGGTAAACGTATTGGTGCTTATTCTAGCGGCTGCTATGATTCTAATCCCTTTATTTTGATGAATTTTATCGGTGACTACAATTCATTATCAACAATGATCCATGAATTAGGTCATAGTGCCCATACTTATTTATCAAATCATAATCAAGAATCTGTTAACGCCAGCTATCGTATCTTTGTTGCCGAAGTAGCTTCAACGGTAAATGAAACGTTATTAATCAATTATATGATCAATAATGCTAAAACCGATCAAGAAAGAGCATATTTTATCTATGAACAATTAGAAAATTGTGTTGGTTTGATCTTTAGACAGCCAATGTTTGCTGATTTTGAATATAAATTGCATACTATGGCTGAAAATAACGAACCTCTTTCATCTAAAGTGATTACTGATTTATATACTAAATTAAATCAAGAATATTATGGCGATGAAATTACTTTAGATAAACTAACTGGCTGGTCTTGTTATTATGTGCCACATTTCTATTATAATTATTACGTTTATAAATATACTTTAGGTATGACCGTTGCTTTAGCTATTGTTAAACGAATCTTAAACGGGGATAATGAACAAGTAACTAATTATTTAAGTTTCTTAAAATCTGGTGGCAGCGCTGCTCCTGTCAACTTACTAAAAAAAGCTGGTGTTGATCCACTAGATGATCAAATCTACCAGGATGCTTTCGCTTATTTTGAAGATCTTTTAAATCAATTTACAACAATAATGAAAAATGCTTAGTATTTTCTAAGCATTTTTTCTTACCAAAAACACTCTCAAATAAAAAATTTCTACAAATTTAAAAAAAATAAAAGTAATTTTACCAAGCCCGGTTGTATATATATAATGTAATAATAATTTTATCATTAAATATAACTTATTATAATTTAGATAACAATAGTTTCAATTAAACAGTGCTTTAAGCAAAAATATCGTCATTTTTATATTCAAAATATATTTACAAAATAAAAATCTCGGTATATATTATAAATGAGATAAAAATATTACCTCTTTAAATTAACCTGGTAGTTTATTTTCCTATCTCATTTGATTTATAAAATGCTATTAGATCAAAACTAATAGTTGCGTGGCTAGCTCGCATCCCGAAGCTATTATTGCTGTACTTGTAGGGACCTAAATAATTCAAGTGAAGTGGTCATATTATTTATGATGCACTTGCTAGCATGTTATAAAGCACTAGTGAAAATTGACACTAGTGCTTTATTTATAGGAGGATTATTTTGGAAAACTTAGAGTATATTAAAAAATGTATAGCAAATAAAAGAATACCAGATGAAAATAAAATATCACTAAAAATGTATTGTGATTTTTTCGAAAACGTAATAGAAAAAAATATTATAGAAGTAGAACTTTCAAATAACAGCATTTTTCTAATTAAAAACAAAGCTTGTCATGTTGCCCACATTATGGAATTACATGAATTTTATGATAAAAATTTAAAACATAAAATTTTAAAATTCAAGGGATCTTTTTCGACTATTCAAGGTTTTTTAAACATGAAAAAGAGAATCATCACACTTGATACTTTAAAAAAAGCAAACAATGGCAAAAACTGGCATAAAGCAACAACTAGATATAGAGTCTTATGCTTTCCGTTTCTAAACGAAGCATTATTGTATGGAACCTGGTATAATTTTGATATCGATAAATATATTGGTAAAACAAAACTGATTCCAAAATTTATTGTAAATTATCGAATCCAAGATATACAATTAAACTTTTGTATTGATAAAGATAGAAATGACAAAAAATACTTTTGTATATCAAATGTTATTGCTTTTAAATCTAATCCACGAATTATAAATCAAAGTTATTTGGACATTGAAAGAATAATAGAATATCTTCAGAATTTCTCTATTAATAGATGTATTTGCCACAATCAATTGTATGGACAGCAATTAAAAAATGAAAACAATTGTTATGAAGCAATTGTTTCATCATCCGTCCATGAAAACCTACTTAATAAAAAATGTTATATTAATTCAAAAAAATATAGTGATAATTACAAAATAAAATATTTAAGACTAGATACAAAAACTAAAAAAATTATTAATTCTAAATAATTATACATAATTTACAGTATAATATTCCACCATCTTTTTCATCTTAATTTTCCGTTTTAAACGATTTAAGTCTATAAATTTCTCTCAATAAATAAGAAAAGCTACAAATTTAAAAAAAATAAAAGTAATTTTACCAAGTACGGTTGTATATATATAATAGAACGGATAATTCTATTATTAAATACAGTTTACTGCTATAATGTACTTGATTAGAAATTGTCCGTTACTTTTAAAAAAAGGAGGGATGATTTTGGGCGATCACGATAT
>NZ_JAGHEW010000246.1 GCF_017889095.1 Thomasclavelia sp.
ATATTAGCTTTATATTTTGAAAATGAGCAGATCTTTTCAAATATGAATAAATTTGAAAAACTGATGTATGATGGAATAATAGATCATTTATCACAGTTTTATAATGGCAGTTTATAAGGAATAGCTAATTCATTGTCTTTTTTAATGACAATGTTGGAAAAATATTATGGTAAACGGGTAATGGTTTTTATTGATGAATATGATACCCCATTTATCGAAGCCCATGTAGGCAAGTTCTATGATGAAATAAGAAACGGTTTAGCCTCAATGCTTCATAATGCCTTAAAAACTTCTAACAGTTTACAATATGCTATGCTTACTGGAATTCAAAGGGTAGCTAAGGAAAATATCTTCAGTGATTTAAATAATTTGGTTGTATGTACGGTAAATGATAAAAGATATAGCCAGTATTTTGGTTTCAATGAAGATGAAGTAAAAGAACTGTTGAATTATTATGGATTGGAGTTAAATGAACAGGTCAAAGAAATGTATGACGGCTATCATATTGGTGATAATGAAATCTATAATCCCTGGTCATTAATTAATTACGCTGATACCAAGATATTAGAACCTTACTGGGTCAATACCAGTGCCAATAAAATGATTAAATATGCAATGGGTAAAGCTGATGCTTCATTTAAAGACGATTATGAATTTATGATTGAAAACGGTTATTTAGATACTGATCTGTTACTGGAAACAAGTTTTTTTGAACAGTCGGAAACATACAGTTTATGGGGCTTATTTGTTAATGCCGGATATTTAACGATTGAACGGAAAGTAGATGATGAATATCATTTGGTTGTTCCAAATCGTGAAGTTCAAAGAGAAATCAAAGCATTAACGGCATATTATTTACAAATACCAGAAAGCAGTTTTGATAAACTGATTAAATCATTAAGAAAAAGTGATGAAAAACTGTTTAAACAAAGTTATCAAAAACTGTTAATGCTGTTACCTTCATATCATGATTTAAAGGGTGAAAACAGCTATCACATGATGTTACTGGGATTATGTGCCGGTCTTAGTAATGAATATGAAATTAAAAGTAACCGGGAAGAAGGATTAGGCAGATGTGATATTATTTTGAAAAGTCTATCTAACCAGGTATCCTATATCATTGAGTTTAAATATACCAAGAATAAAGATAATAATTTAGATGATTTAGCAAACCAGGCAGTAAAGCAAATTAAGGATAATAAATATGATATAGAAATAGAAGGAAAAGTCATCTATATTGGATTAGGGCATCAAGGTAAACAGGTTGAAATTGTTTGGGAGAAGAAAAATTGGCATAATTAGTTTTTTTGCAAAAAATGTATTATAAAAGTAAATTAAAATAAAACAGGATTTTTTGTTTTTGGATAAGTTATAAAAGGATCAAAGTGATCCTTTTTATAGTTGTTTTAAAAGTTGATTTTACCATAATTTATTTTCACCTAATTCAATCAATATTTCCGTATTTTCAAAATCTTTTTGATGAATTTTACTAAAAGGAGAGATGAATTTAATCATCGTAACTAAATTCAATGCTTTACTGGAAAAAGGATGAGCAATTGTTCCACCGACTAAATAACTATTTTTTAATGGTTTCCAATTAGCTTTAGTATATAAATTAACTAACTCTTTTTGACAGGTAAAAATTGAAATATCACAGTTTTGATTAATGATAAAATCATTAGCGGCTTTAATTAATTTTAAGGCAATTCCCTTGCCTTGATAATGAGGATGAGTAATTACTTCATTTAATCCATAAGCAATATAAGTATGATTTTTTAACGTGAATGATTTTTGGGAAATAGCGACATGACCAATTACTGTTCCTTGATGGATCATTACAAATGCAGTTGCGTATGTGTTTGGATTTGCAGGGTAGTCACTAGTAGAATGCCAATATAGTTTTTGTAAAGCGATAATTTGTTTTTTTAATTCGGGGTGATACTGTTTAATGATCATAAATTAACTCCTTAAGTGATTAGGCATATTATTTGACGATACAATAATAATAGATATAATACAATTATAGTTTAGGAGGGAATTATGAACAATACTAAAAAGGGAATGATTTATATTATTTTAGCGGCATTTTTCTTTGCTGCAATGAATGTATTTGTGAAACTGGCTGGAGATATACCTTCAATTCAAAAAAGTTTTTTTCGTAATTTGATTGCGGCTTTTTTTGCCCTTGGAATATTGATAAAAAATAAAGAAGGATTTGAGTATCAAAGAAAGGACTTAAAAATGTTATTATTACGTTCTTTTTTTGGAACATTAGGGATATTATGTAATTTTTATGCCGTTGATCATCTTTTAGTAAGTGATGCTTCAATGCTAAATAAATTATCACCATTTTTTGTAATTATTGCATCATCATTATTTTTAAAAGAAAAAGCTAATCGAATGCAAAAACTATCAATCGTAATTGCTTTTATTGGCAGTTTATTTGTGATCAAACCATCAACCGATTTATTAAGCAACGTAAATTCTTTAGTTGGAATTTTAGGCGCTTTAGGAGCAGGAATTGCTTATACCTGTGTACGTCAGCTGGGAAAACAGGGAGTTAGTGGACCTAAAATTGTGTTCTTTTTTTCATGTTTTTCATGTATTAGTGTAATTCCTTATTTAATCTTTAATTATCAGCCGATGACTTTATTACAGACAGGAATTTTAGTTTTAGCTGGATTAATGGCGGCTGGTGGTCAGTTTGCTATCACGGCTGCTTATAATAATGCGCCTGGTAAAGATATTTCTATCTATGATTATAGCCAGATATTATTTGCTGCCATTTTAGGTTTTGTCTTTTTAAATCAGATTCCTGATTTAATGAGTATTGTTGGATATGTGATAATTTTTATGGCTGCTTTTTCGTCTTACTGGTATCAAAGAAAACGAACAATTACTAATTGATAATTTTTGTTTACTCTATGTAGTGGATTAATTGTTTATTGATAGATCTTGTATTATAATTAAAAGTAGCTTATTAATGAGGTGAGGATAATGAGTTACGTAGAATTAGATACAGTAGATTCAACCAATGAGTATGTCAAAAGAAATTTAGACAAATTAGCTAATCTTAGTGTGGTTCGATGTAATTATCAAACAAATGGAAAAGGACGAAATGGTCATGTATGGGAAAGTAAACCGGGTGAAAATTTGTTGATGAGTATTTTGGTAAAGGATTTTAAAAATCCTCAGGATGTTCATAAAATGACCCAAATTGCTGCTTGTAGTGTGGCGGGTTTATTAGATCGTTATGGTATAAAAGCAAAAATTAAATGGCCTAATGATATTTATGTTGATGATTATAAGATTTGTGGTATTTTAGTAGAAGCAGTTTATGAAAATGATTTAAAAGGGGTTGTTGTTGGAATTGGTTTAAATGTTAATTCAATTAGCGGCAGTTTTGCTTCGATGAAAATGAAAACTGGACAAGATTATCCAATAAAAACAATCATGATTGCCATGTTGGCATTTTTTAAGATTTATTATAATCTTTATCGTCAAGGGGGCTATCATGAGATACTAAGATATGCTAATGATATAGCTTATTTAAAAAATCGAAAAGTTACCTTTAAGGACTATGGCTTGGTTACTTTTGAAAGATTAAATGATGATGGCACGGTAGCTTTTATTGATTCATTAGGGAAAAAATATAATATTATGGTAAATGAGATTTCTTTACATAGTAATTTGGATTAAAAGATACTTCGGTATCTTTTTTGTTTGTTGAAAGTATTTGTTTTGGTATAATGATGATAAGGTAATTATTCTAAGGAGCTTATACATGAATTTATTTGTTAAAGTTATCAAAAAGTTATACTGGTTAGGTTTAATTGGTTTGCTTGGAACGTTTTTTAAGATTAGAATCTTGGAATTGTTTTATTTGTTTTTCTTATTAGGGATAGTTGATGTTATTATTTCTTTTATCATCGTTTTAAAAGAAGATGATAATACTGTAAGTGATTTAAAACTCCTTTTTCAAAATCTAGGAATGCTAATTGGAATACCGGTTATATATTTACGGAATTTTTTTATTTTACCTAATGTAAAAAACTATCAGCCACAAGTATTATATCAGTTACCATTTCAAGGCTGTTATTATGTGGTAAATGGCGGGATCGATAAAGAACATTCACATTCATGGAATATTTTAAATCAAAGATATGCTTATGATTTTTATCTTGTCAAAGAGGGAAAAACACATCATGGTGATGGCAATGACGTTAGTGATTATTATTGTTATGGAAAAGCTGTTTTAGCTCCAGCTAGGGGAGTTGTTGTTGAAATAAAAAATTGTTTCAATGATACTTTGATAAAAAAAGGTGAAGTAAATTGTAATGCTAGTGATGTTCGTGGAAATTACTTGGTGATTAAACATAGTAAAAACGAATATAGCATGATTGCTCATTTAAAAAAGGACAGTTTCCTGGTTAGAGTTGGCGATAGAGTAGAAAAAGGTGAACCAGTAGCTTGTGTAGGAAATAGCGGAAATACTAGTGAACCGCATATTCATTTCCAAGTTCAACAGGGTAAGAGTTTTTTCTTCAGTGCTGGCATTCCAATTTGTTTTGATTCACTAAATTATCTTCAGTGTGGACAGTATGTTGAAAATAAGAAGGTAAAAGATATTGATTGATCGATATCTTTTTTATTAGTGAACATGGATAACTATTTTAATTTATGCATAAGTAGTTATAATATTAATTGTAGATAAAAAAATAGATTATCAAAATCTATTTTTAATCACATTAGTATTTTTTATATCTTAGCTTATCTTCACGAATAGTATAAAATATTTTATCTTTACATACGTCACTTAAATCATCAAGGATGATATATTCTTTACCGGTGATTAAATATGCAGGCAAGTTAATTCGATAAAAATCAAATATTTTCATTACTTTTGACAATGGTGGGTCGATTTTTTCATTTTCATAATCAGTTAACGTTGAATAAGCAATTCCTAAAGCATTTGCTACTTCACGTCTTGATAACTTGCGCTCTTTTCTGAATCTTTTTATATCTTTACCAAAATTCATAATAATCCTCCTAAAGAAAGGATACGACAAAAGATAACGGTTAAACCGTTAAATGCAATTGTTTACGAAGATAGAAGCTTTTTGGTTAAATTATTGCCATATAATTTATATTTATGTAATCATACAAGTATTTATTAGAATATTTTTTTAAGAAGATAGTAAAAATTTTATCTATTCATGATAAAATTAGTTTGTTGGGAGGGACGAAAATGAAATTGGTGATTATTGATGATGATTTGCAGTTTGCACAAGGAATGAAAAGAGATTTGATATTGGGATTTAGTCATTTTGTTGAAGAAGTTGAAGTTGATATTATTAGCAGTGATTTTGATCAAATCAAGAATTTGAATCAGTATTTGTTTTATTTTATTGATATTGATTTACAAAGTGTCAGTGGCTTAAAATTAGCTAGTGAAATACAAGCTTTTCAAAGAAAATGTTTTGTTGTCTTTGTTTCAGCAAGAAATGATTTGATTCATGAAACTTATGATGTAAGAGCTTATTATTTTATTAGAAAAACAAATTATAAGAAAGATTTGAATGTTTTTTATTCAATCGTAAGAAATGAATTTAAAGAGGAAGTGTTTGTGCAGTTGAATTATAAAAATAAAAAATGTAAGCTTTCTTTAAATCGAATATTATATTTAGAAAGCCAGGATCATAAAGTAAGACTGGTTACCAGTGATCAGGAATATTATGATAACCGAACGTTAAAGAAGTGGTATGAGATTTTACCTAAAGAAATATTTATTCAAATTCATCGCTCATTTATTGTTAATATCAATCATTTAATTACTTATCAAAATAATAATTTGATTATGATCAATAATGAGTCTTTGAAAATCGGTCGTAATTATAAAAAGAGTTTTGATTTGTTTTATCAGGATTATTTAATTAGATGATAGTGTTTAAAGGAATAATTGATTTAATTGGTGCTTTATTGTTTACCTGGTTTATAGCGGAATTTTTTGAATTTAAAGATAATAAGAAAAGATTTATTTTTTTAGTAACTTTGATTCAGCTTATTTGCTTGCAAATATTTCAAATATATCATTGTTTCAACTTTTTTGCTTCAATTTTAATAGCGATAATTGTTTGTTTCGCGGTTTTTGTTTATTTAAAGAGAATTTCTTTTAGTCAAATATTTGTCATATTATTATATAATGGAATGTTATTAATTTATGCTGTTATTTCTCAAAGATTAAGAGATATTTTTAATCACATTTATCTTGATCTGCTTTTTAGAATATTACAGTTTGTTATCAATATAATTTGTCTTCGTTTAAAAAATAAACTGGCATTAAATTTAGAATTAACTAAATGGAAAGTTGTTATTGTTTTTGAGGGATTGTTGATTTGTTTATTATATAATATGGCTTATAAGATCTTTTTAAATGATATAACGATTGATTTGTTGAATATAAATGCATTATTATTGTTTGCTTTATGTGTTTTATTTATGTATATAATTAATTTGATTAATCGTGAAAATAAAGAAAAGATTCGCTTAATGGAAGATAGACAAAAAGAAATGTTTGAAAGACAAAAATATTATGCAATGTCAAATGTAAAAAATGAAATCGATGCTTTAGATCATCGGTTATTTTATACGATCTTTAAAATTGAAGATTACTTAAATAAACATGAATATGAAAAAATAAATGAAATTATTGATTATTATAAAAATAAAGTAATGCTCCATAAATTAATTGTTGATACCGGAAATGATGTTTTTGATGTTTTGTATAGTATGATCATCAATAAATTGACTAAGCCAAGTCATGATATTAGTAATAGTGTTTTAATTAGTAAAAATAGTTTTTATGATGATTTGAATTTTATTAATTTTATTCAGGATGTTTTAGGTTATTTTAAAGACTGTCGCTATTTAAAAATTGATCTTAGTGAAAATAGTGGATTTGTTATTTTTAAGATTATTTATCGAGATGGTATGATTGTAAAGGATAATTTAGAAACTTATTTAATTAATAATGATTATATTAAAGATATTAGTTTTAATTTAACCGAGTGTGAAAGTAGAGGAGTAAGAATTTCGTTTAAAATAGAAAATGAGCATTAGTAAAAGCTGGCAATTGCCAGCTTTCAGGC
>NZ_JAGHEW010000247.1 GCF_017889095.1 Thomasclavelia sp.
CACTATTACCTAATGTTACATATTTCATTTTAATTTTGCCTCCTTAAAATTGATGACGAATTACTTCTATTAAACTAAACTGGTGATCTTGATATTCATATACAAAAATACAACAATTTCCAAAACCTTTTTTTAATTCTTCCATTGGATCTTGGATCCCGCGTAAAAAATTGAAACAAGCACCACTATGACTAACTGCTAAAACACTTTGATGATCATCTTTTTCCATGATTTCTGTTAAGGTCTGGTGCATTCGATCTCTTACTGTATTAGATGATTCACCACCATATTGTAGATAAAAGGTTTCACAATCTTTGGGTGTTAAATGACGATTAAGGCGTTCGCTTTCACCTTCCATTTCCCCATAAAAGTTTTCTTTTAGTCCTTTTAATCTAACATAAGGCTGATCAGTTACAATTTCTAAAGTATCACAGCATCTTTCACTAGTTGATGAATAAGCATGATCAAATACAATATTATTTTTTTCAAAATACTCTTTAGCTTTTAAAGCTTGTAATTTTCCATTTTCAGTTAAAGGTGAATCACACCATCCCTGAATTTTATGTTGAACATTGAACATCGTTTGTCCATGTCGCATTAAATATAATCTCTTTGCCATTACAACTACCTCCTTGATCATTATTGTAAAACAAATAACCAAATTATCAATTTACCATTATTATAAAAAGTCAACAAATAGACTTTTTTCAATAATCGTCTATTTATCAAATTTCATTAATAACTTCTTTTCCAGTTTTAATACAACAAAAATACTTAAAATAAACGGATAAAAATAAGTAGCCAATCGATATAATAATAAAATCATCGTCGTTTTAACTAATCCTAATGGCTCAATAAATAACAACATAAACGCTAATTCAGCAGGTCCCATTCCCGCTAAATTAGGTAATACCCCGGTTATAAGTAACATCAGCGATGATAACATCTGTACCTGGATAAAAGTTAATTGATTATCATCAATGATCATTAAACAAATAAACGGTATCGTATAAGTCCAAATTAATTTCAAAAAATCAGCTAAAATAACTTTTAAACAAGTCTTATGATCATGTAATACATGTTTTGCTTCTAAATATAAAGCATTCAAATTATCTTTCCAATCATTTTTTCGTTTTTGTAAAGCTGGACGATCAGGTAAATGATCAATTAAAAATAATAGCAATTGTTGTATCTTGCTGGCACTACATAATAATACCAGGCCCACAATGATTACCAAATAAACCAGATATCCAACAATAATATAAACCTTTAACGAACTATTATTAGCTAAATCATTAAAAGTAAATAATAATACAACAGTAGCATAGACAAAAACCGCTAATTTATGAAAAATACTATCTAAGATAAGCAGTCCAATTCCTTTACCGGCATTAACTCCTTGTTTATATAAGTAATAACTTTGAATTGGAATTGTCCCGGCTGTTGATGTAATTACATTACAAAAAGTCCCTAATAAAGTTAATTCAAAGACCTGAACATATTTAAAATCAGCTATTTGTGACTTTAATAAAACATGGCAGCCAAATGCTTCTAATAACTGATAAACAGTTCCGACCCCAATTAAAATAATTACATCAATAATCGTAATTGTTTTTAAACAATCAACTATTCCTTTTAAATCATTATGAAAAACAAGATAAATAGCGATAAATATTAGAATAATCGAACTAAAATAAATAAAAATTTTTTTCTTGATAAAGACCACCACCCCACGTTAATTGAAAATAAAGTAATTTTATGTTATTATTTTACTATTAATAGAAAGAGTTGAACTACATGAATCGAACTGAATTAGCTATTGTCACTGCCTTTTGGCAATTATTAGAAGAAAAACCATATAATAAAATCACTGTAAAGAATATTGTAGAACGTTGTGATATTAATCGCAATACATTTTATTATCATTTTCAAGATATTCCTGATTTATTGGATAAAGCACTAAAAAAAGATATTGATGAATTATTAAACAGTTATCAAAGTTATAATTCTTTTTTAGATTGTTTAACTCCGATAATTGATGCCTGTCTTAAAAAGAAAAAACAAATTTTAAATATCTATCATTCTAGCCATCAAGAATTTTTTGTTCATCAAATAAATCAAATTGCTTATTATGTAAGTGAAAAATATATTGATATTTTAATTAATGGTATTGAGATTCTAGATGAGGATAAAAAGCTTTTAATTCGTTTTAATAAATGTTTACTGATGGGAGTAACACTTGACTGGTTTGATCACGAAGCAGATTTTGATCTAATTAAAGCATTAAAACGAATCGAACAAATTTTAAAAGACTCTAACCGTCATCTTTTATTATTTAAAAAAGAAAATCAATAAATCATAGCAAAAAAAACGATTATCTTATCGCTTTTTTTTAACATGAATAAATCTAGTTAAGCCATAATAAATAAGGTATAATAGGCTTGAAAGGACTGATGAAAATGAAAAAGGCATTACCGATAGGAATTAAAAACTATCGAAAGTTAAAAAAAGATGATTATTACAGTATCGATAAATCATTAATGATTAAAGAATTTTTAGACCGAAAAACAGAAGTAACCTTAATAACCAGACCGCGAAGATTTGGAAAGACCTTAAATATGTCAATGATGGCAGAGTTTTTTGATATCACCAAAGATTCTAAAGATCTGTTTAAAGATACTAAGATCATGGAAACTGAATATTGTTCATATTTAAATCAGTACCCAACTATTTTTGTTTCCTTCGCCAATGCCAAAGGAAGTAAAAAAATAGTAATTAGGCAAATAAAAAGAGCATTAAAAAAAGAGTATACAAGATATGATTATCTATTTAATAATATGAATAGATTTGAACAAAGCGACTATGATTTAATCACAAATGCTCTTTTAAATGACGATGAAAAGCTGGATGATTTGACAGATGCTTTATCATTTTTAATGGAACAGTTAGAAAAATATTATAGTAAACGGGTAATGGTCTTTATTGATGAATATGATACACCGTTTATCGAAGGACATGTAGGTAAGTTCTATGATGAAATAAGAAGCAGTTTAGCCTCAATGCTTCATAATGCCTTAAAAACTTCAGATAGCATAGAATATGCTATGCTTACTGGAATTCAAAGAGTCGCCAAGGAAAATATCTTCAGTGATTTAAA
>NZ_JAGHEW010000029.1 GCF_017889095.1 Thomasclavelia sp.
CATTAGGGGTGATTCGATGATAATCAACTATCATTTTTCCAATTTCATACATATTTTCAATGTAATAACTTTTTGTAATTTCAAAACTGCCTGTTGCACTTTGTTCCAGCAAAGCACAATAATTAGCGGGAGTAGCCGCTCGCCAAAATGCATCATCAACTACTAAATGCGAATGACCCGTCCCAAAGCCATAAATAAGACCTCCTTTTTCAGTTGTATCAGCAAGTATTTTGGCAGCTTTTTTGATATTATCTTTTTGCGTATTTTTTACTTGTGGAACAACTTTCTCCATAACTTCAAAATAATTTTCCCAAGCTTCCATTGAAAAGCCTCCTTCCTTTACAATTTCATTATACCCAAATTCAAAACACTAAATATTTACATATTCTTTCAATTTATTAGGAAGTATTTTATAAATAAAAATCTTAAATTAATACTTAAAAAAACATAATAAAACCCTAAACCAAACTATCTGGTTTAGGGAAAATACATATTTATAAATCATTTTAAAATTACTTTTTTAAATTAATCTTTTCAACTAAAAAATCCAAACTATATTTTTTTAATTCATCCATTTTAGCTTTTGTATCTTCGTTTTTACACTCAATTTTAGTAAATAACCGTTCAAGATAATGATGATTAGCTAAATACTGATAACTATAACTAAAGTTCAAACCAAAAACTAACGCTAAAAAAGAAACCCAACGATCTAATGACGTTTTTCTTAATGTACTTAATACTGTTTTACCAGCCATAAAGTTTTGATAAACAGCATCACTAATCGTATCATTTTCTAGATTTTCTTTACTTACATCACCTAAAAAAACTTCAATCGGTTCAATTAACCCCGTTTTAAAAATATCAACTTTATCACCATCGCGAATAATTTGACAATGCAGATATGTACGTTTATCTAGATTAGATTCGATTTCATATTTGTTATGATTTATGATTGCTGTTTTAATTAACGGATAATACTTTAAATCAACATCAAAACGATCAATCAATCCCTCATCAAATAAAATACTAGCGCCTAAATTTCCATGATCTACCGTTTGACTATCAATAAAACTGTTATATCTTTTTAATTGTTCAAAGCGGCCAATATCATGCAATAAACCAATTAAACTCGCTAATTTAACATCTTCATCACTTAATTTTAAGCTTTCAGCAATTTCCTGACACCGAGCCATGACACGATAAGTATGGCTAATTTTTAAAGCTATTTTACCATCTTCACTATTATAATTTTGAACATACTGATTAAATACTTGTCTTGCTTTATTTAAATCAATCATTAAATTCACCTCATCTTCATTATAGGCCAAAGATTATTTATTTACAAAAATAAAAATATCTTTTCTTATTAATAAGTTCTATGCTATATTAATAACCAAGGATGTGATTAAATGAAACTTAGACTTGCAACTGCAAATGATTTAAAAGATATTATGACAATTATTAATCAGGCTAAAGCCTACTTTAAAGCCCAGGGGATCAATCAATGGCAAGATGGTTATCCTAATGAAATCTCCATTATTAATGATATGCAAAGAAAAGAAGCCTATGTTTTAGAAGATAATGATGAAGTTTTAGCGACAGTAATGATTTCTACAGCCGGGGAATCTAATTATAATTATATCGAAGGAAAATGGCTTCAAGATGGTAATTATATTGTAATCCATCGTATTGCAATTAGAGAAGATCAAAAGGGAAAAGGTTTAGCTAAAATTATTCTAGATGAAGCTAGTAAATTATTTGATTTACCAAGTATTCGTATTGATACTCACGAAGATAATCAGTCAATGCAGCGTTTTTTAACTAAATACGGTTTTAGTTATTGTGGTGTTATTTATATTGAAACAAAAGAAAGTAGATTGGCGTTTGAAAAAATTCTATAATTATTCATAACTGTTACTTTTATTAATATACATAGATGAGGTGATATAAATGTTAGATCATGCATCTAAAATAAAAGTAAGCAAAGAAGAATATGGGAAAATGATCTTAGATGATATTGGTGCAATGAATTCAAAAATGTCATTACTTATGCAATATTTTTACAGTTCAATTATTATTGAAGATAAATTACCTGAAATCAGCCAACTGTTTGATCAAATTGTTGAAATTGAAGCTAATCATCTTAAAATATTAATGAAATTAGCGTTAAAATTACAAGTTGATCCTCGCCTTTGGACTTATCAAAACGATCAATGTAATTATTGGTCCCCAGCATATTTGAACTATCCGCGCCATATTAATCAAATTCTAACGACTTTGATTAAACAAACAGCTAATGAGATAGATAAATATGTAAATCAAATAGCTGCTATTGATGATACTTCAGTTAACAACGTTTTAAAACAGATAATTAATGATGAACAAAACAATTTAAACTGTTTAAAAAAATGGGAAGCTAAATTAGCTAGCTAAGCTAACTAATTAGTTTCCCTTCTTTTAATAACTGCAATAATTGCAAGTTTTGCATTGCACTGCCAACATAATTATTAATTCCGTTCAATCTAGCGATACGCTGACGATTTTGAAAACTAGTATCGACTCCAATTTGTTGCAAAGCCCCCACAAAACTGTCGCCTACATAATCAGGATTAGATAAATAATTTACTTTCCCTTCAATTACTTCATCATTGACCCAGCCTTGATCATTACCAATTAAATATGGATTACGAGCCCCTTTTTCTATTTTCGTAATCGTTCCAATATTGCGATATGGTCTTAACGGATTAGCTGATTCACTAGTTAAAAAGACATATTTAAATCTTACGGTATCACCTATTTTATATTCATTTAGATCATTTTCATCTTTGTCAAAATTATTTTTTCCGGCTCGTTTAATGATAGCTGGAAAATCAGCATAGCAATAATCTAGATCAACGATCGTTGGAACTCCTTCAACCCAGCCAGTAGAGCTATATTGCCACATATCATAATTTTCATCATAATTTAATTCCGCAGCATAATTAGCCACCCAGCGAGTATAACGATCAAAAACTGGACTAGTTAATTTTGTTTTCCACCAGTAAAGTGAAGCATACATTCCAACATAATAACCCTTGGATTCTAAAGCATCGGCAAATGTTTTGGCAATTTCACCAATCGTTTCATTAGATTGGCGTCCGGTCGTATTATTATCCTCTAAATCGTAATAAATAGGATAAGCCATTTGATAATCTTTAACTAGTCTTAAAACGTGATCTGCCTCTTTGATGGCATCACTAGTACTTTTAGCATACGAATATAAATAAACACCAAAAGGAATCTTTAAGCGTGTACACTCATCAGCGTTACGTCTAAATAACTTATCATCTTGATCAGGACGATCTTGACCATAGCCACAGCGAATGATGGCAAAGTCAATTCGATTTTTCACCACTTCCCAATCTATTAATCCTTGATACTGTGAAACATCAATTCCATGTGTTGTCACTTTTCCACCTCCACTATTAATATATGTGATTTGTAAAAAAATGTGTAACTTTCATGTCTTTTTCATCATTTTAGTGCGAAAATGAAAATATTGTGTTATAATCAGTTTGGTTTTAATAATAACCTACAAAATTTAATATAAAACTTAATAATATATACTATAAGATATATGGAGGTTGATGTAATTGAATATTAAAAAAGTATTTTTATCCACGATAACAGCAGGTATGTTAATTGGTGCTACTTATACACCAGCTAAAATTGAAGCAACTAATTTTGCTGGTCAAGAAGACAAGTATATGGAACTATGTTCTTCTTCAAATTTATCTTCAAGTAACCTATCTAAATGTAAAGAATTCAATACATACTTGAAACAGAAAAACAAAGATTTACAAAGTTCAATCAATAGTTCAAAAGATGAAATTTCTAAGACTCAAACCACATTGGATGGTGTTATTTCCCAAATTGCAACATTGAACAACCAAATTCAAGAAAAACAAAATGAGATTGAATATTTACAAACTTCAATTAAAAACTTAGAAGATAGCATTACTAAAAAAGAAGAAGAAATCAAAAACCGGATGTATTCAATGCAATCATATAACAACAGTAACACTTATGTTGAATTTATCTTTGGGGCATCTAATTTTTCTGATTTCTTTGCTAGAGTTGACAGTGTAAACGAAATCACTTCATACGATGAAGATTTAATCACTGAAATTGCTGATGAAAAAAACCAGGTTGAAACGCAAAAAGCAACTGTTGAAACAGCTAAAGCCAATATTGAATCACAGAAAAAAGAACAAGAATCATTACAAAGTCAATACCAGGCTTTACTTAGCGAACAACAAAATCAGTTAGCTTCAGCTGAAAAAGAACAAGAAAAAATCTCAAGTACTCAAAGTTCATTAGATTCTTTCTTATCTTCAATTATTATTAATAATTCATCTAGTAATAGTGGTTCTGGGGGAGGTTCATATACTCCATCAGAAAATATCCCAACTACTAACAAATATGGTTCTATTGTTGTATCAGTAGCTAAACAGCAACTAGGAAAACCTTACGTATGGGGAGCAAGTGGTCCAAATTCATTTGACTGTTCTGGTTTAGTAATGTATTGCTACGCCCAAGCTGGTGTTAGTCTAGATCACTATTCTGGTTCTCAAAAAGAATCAGGTGCGATTATTCCAGTAAGTGAAGCACAACCAGGTGATATTTTATGGAAATCAGGACACGTTGGAATTTATATTGGTGGCGGTCAATATATCCATGCCCCACAAACTGGTGACGTTGTTAAAATCGCATCTAATGTTGGTCGTTTCACTTGTGCAGTACGTCCTTATTAATATCAAGTTAACGAATTATTCAAAATGCAGGAAATCCTGCATTTTTGTTTTTTTAGAACCATTTTTTTGCTTTTATCCAAAACGTTTTAGATTAAACTATTAACATTTTAGCGGTTTGCTAAAAATTCTATTTACAAGTTGTGACAAATGTAGGATAATGACCTTGTATCGAGGTGATGTAATGAAATACAAGAAAATACTTATTTTTAGTCTAACGGCTGCTATTTTTACTTCAGTTACTGCTATCAAACCCGTTGGAGCCGTAAACTTTGAAGGTAAAGAAAGCGAATATATGAACACTTGTTCATCAGCTAACTTATCTAATAGCAATAAAGCAACTTGTGAAGATTTTAATCAATATTTGAAAAATAAAAATGATGAATTATCAAAACAATTAAATTCTCAAAAAGAAGCAGCTAGCTCGACCGAAGAAACACTTGATAGTATCAAAAATCAAATCGATGCTATTAATCAACAAATCAGTAGTAAAGAAGCCGAAATTGAATACATAAACACAACAATTACTAATCTTCAAACTAGTATTGAAACAAACAATCAGTTATTAAAAGATCGTATGTATTCAATGCAATCGTATACGAATGAAAATACTTTTATTAATTATATCTTTGGGTCTTCTAGTTTTGCCGATATGTTTTCTCGAATTGAAAGCTTTAATACCTTAACTGCCAGTGATCAAGAATTGATTGCTGAACTTCAAGATCAAAAAGCTCAATTAGAAACACAACAAACTTTATTAGAAGAAGCTAAGAGTGTATTACTTGCTCAACAAGAAGAACAAAAAGCCTTACAAAGTAAGTATACTGCATTACTTCAAGAACAAAATAGAGCAATTATTGCCACTCAAAATTCTATTTATGATTATGGTGAAATGACAGAAACATTAAATGCTGCAATTGAAGAATTTAATGCTAATGCCTATGAAATCGCTACTCCAGCACCACCGCCACCACAACCAGTACAACCAGAAAAACCAGATAATTCTGGTAATGGATCTACTAATAATGACGGTAATGGAAATAACAATTCTTCAAGCAATGACTCAGGAAACCAAAATAATTCTAGTAACAGCGGAGGTTCAAATACTCCTTCAACAACTAACTTAGGACAAAAAATATATGCTGCAGCATATAAAAAATTAGGTTCTCGTTACTATTGGGGTGCTTCTGGTCCTAATTACTTTGATTGCTCAGGTTTAGTATACTGGTCATTAAAACAAGCTGGTGTAAGTGTAGGCAGAACTACCGCAGCCGGTTATTCAAGAATGTGGTCAAGTGTTAGTTTTGCAAATAGCCAAACTGGTGATTTAGTATGTTTTGGAAATCCGGCTTATCATATCGGTATCGTTATCGTAAATGCTAACGGTACTCGCTCAATGATTCATGCTGGTGGTGGTGATTCATCAACTTTTGGTGATGATCCAAATGCATGTGTAAAAATTTCAAGTATTGAACCAGGTTCATATTATTATAGCCGTATTTCAACAATTAGACATGTTGGTTAAATCGTATCAATTTGATACGATTTTTCTTTTTCTTTATTATTGATAATGCTATAATCATCATCGAAAGAAGGAAATTATGAAATACATTAATCAATTTTTAATTATTATGGTAGTCACCTTTTTAGGAGAAATCCTAGGGGCAATATTACCTTTACCAATTCCGGCCAGTGTTTATGGACTAGCCATCATGCTACTTTGCTTATATACTAAAATTATTAAATTATCACAGGTTGAAGAAGTCGCCGACTGGTTAATTTTAGTTATGCCCGTATTATTTGTCCCTTCGGCAGTTAGTTTAATTAATGCCAAAGAAGCTATTTTTCAAGAAATAATCGTTATTGCCATAGTAACTTTGATCAGTACCATTGTGGTAATGGTCGTAACTGGTAAAATTGCTCAGTTGATCATTGAAAAAAAGGAGAATAAAAATGACTGATTTTATTAATAATAGTGCTTATTTTGGGTTAGTAATCTCACTGGCAACTTATTTTATTGCTGTACAAATCAGAAAAAAATTGCCCTATCCCATTATTAATCCTTTATTAATTAGTGCTTTAATTTCAATTGCTTTTTTAGTTATTTTTGATATCGACTTTCAAACTTATAATCAAGGGGCACAATTTATTACTTTTTTACTAACACCGGCGACCGTCTGTTTAGCAATTCCGCTATATAAACAAACACAAATATTACTAAAACATTTTGATGCTATCATCATTAGTTTATTTTGCGGCTGTTTAGCGGGTATTGTTTCCATAGTAATTATTTGTTTACTGATGCAAAGTAATAATGAAATCCTTTATTCATTATTACCTAAATCCATCACTACCGCAATTGCAATTGGTGTATCCGATAAACTAGGTGGTAATTCCACCATAACTGTTGGCGTCGTTATTATTACTGGTATTTTAGGTGCCATTATTGCTAAAAGTATCTTTAAATTATTTAGAATTGATCATCCGGTAGCTCGCGGTTTAGCGCTTGGTAACAGTGCCCATGCCATCGGTACTTCTAAAGCTCTAGAACTTGGTGAAATTGAAGGTGCAATGAGTAGTTTATCAATCGCTATTGCGGGATTATTAACGGTTATTTTAGCACCAATTATTGCCAGTTTTATTTAAAACAACGAAATTCGTTGTTTTTTATTATACATTTTTTAATGTAATTGATATACTTATATAAAAGAGGTAACTGATATGATTATTGAAAAACTAAAAGAACAACATAATTTCACCAATTCTGAAAAACAAATTGCCAACTATATCCTTAAAAATCCATTTTCAATCATGAATCTAACCGCCAATGATCTTGGCGATGTCACTTATACTAGTAAAGCAACCGTTTTCCGTCTATTAAAAAAAATAAATGTTAAAAGCTATGATGAATTTAAATATCTTGTTGAACTAGAAATGAGCCAAATAAATCATCTTAATAATCTCCTTAAAGAAGAACCGTTTCATAAAAATAGTTCTTTAAATGATGTCATTAATATCTTGCCCTCATTTTATGACAGTGCCATTAATTACACTCGCTTAGCGATTGATGATTATGCTGTAAAACGAATTGTTAGTCGTTTAGAAAAATGCGATAAAATCGATATTTACAGCTCGGGAATCACGTCTTCATGTGCAACAGCTGCAATGTTTAAATTTCTTTCCATTGGAAAAGAATGTTCTAATTATACAGCGGTTAATGAACATTATATTATGGCAGTAAAAAATAAAGATATTGTCGCCATTTTACTATCGTTTACCGGCTGTAACCCAGGGATTGTTCGAATTGCAAAATATTTAAAAGAATTAGGTATTTATACAATTGGAATTGGCGGTTTAAAAACTGATGCGTTAAAAAAACAATGTAATGAATACATTGAAATTTATCAAAAAGATTTAGTTATGAGCTTAGAAATGATGACCCCATTTATTTCGATGACCTATATTTTTGATATCTTATTTTCTGGACTATTAGTTCGTAATTATGACAGCCATTTAGAAAATGCTATTGCCGTCATGAATCATACCAACCGCATTAATAACTAAGTAATTGAAACTGAAAAAATCACGTTTTCAATTACTTTTTTTATTATTTTGATACTATCAGAACAACATATTTTCCCTTTATTGTTTTAACCTTTTGATAATGTTACATTGGTTTTGTCAAAAGAGCTCAATGACGAAAAAGGATAAAGGAGAAAAGCAATGAATAATAAAGAACTAGCTGAAAAAATACTCGAGTTAGTTGGTGGTCCCGAAAATATCACTGCCCTTACTCACTGTATTACCCGTCTTAGACTAACAATCAAAGATTTAAATAATGTTGATGAAGAAGAAATCAAAAAATTACCTGGTGTTATGGGAACTAATTATGTCGAAACACAATACCAAATTATTTTAGGTCCTAAAGTAGCCGATGTCTTTTTAGAATTTGAACCCTTAGTTGGTCTTGGTAAACAAACAAACGATCATCAAGAAAAGAAAAAACTAGGATCATTGATCTTAGATACGTTTACTGGAATTTTTACCCCTATTCTTCCTGCCATTATTGGAGCTGGGTTATTAAAAGGGATTTTATTAGGCTTAATGTTTGCCAATGTAGTATCTGCTGATAGTGATATGTATAAATGGTTAATGTTATTTTCCGATGCCGCTTATTATTTTATGCCATTTTTATTAGCGGTTAGTACCGCAACTCATTTTAAATGTAATCGTTATTTAGCAGTAGTTGTCGCTGGAATCATTTTGCATCCCGATTTAGTATCAATGCTTTCAGATGGAACAACTCATTATTTATTAGGGATCCCGGTATATAGTGCCTCTTATGGTAGTACGGTACTTCCAATTATTCTAACTATTATTGTAATGAGCTATATTGAAAAGTTTTTTGCTAAAATCGTACCTAGTATTTTACGAACGATTTTAGTCCCATTACTGACAATTTTTGTTACTGGTGTTTTAGTCCTAGTAGCCATTGGACCAATTGGATCAATCATTAGTGATATTTTAGCTTCTAATTTCCTAAACTTCTATATCAACTATGGTTTTATTGCAGGAGCAATTTTCTCAGGATTATTCCCATTAATGGTATTATTAGGAATTCATAATGGTTTTACTCCAGTAATGGTACAATCAATTTCTAGCTATGGTGTTGAATATTTAATGGGCTTAAATGTTTCTTCAAACTCCGCTCAAGCTGGTGCCACTTTTGCGGTTTTCTTAAAAACCAAAAATAAAGATTTTAAATCTTTAGCGGGAACAGCTGCTTTAAATGCCATTTTAGGAATTACCGAACCTGCTTTATATGGAATCACAACCAAATTAAAACGACCATTAATTGGTGTTTGTATTGGTGGTGCCGTTGGTGGAGCAATTGCTGGATTATTCCATGTAACTGCCACTGGTATGGGAACTGGGCCAATTATTGGGATACCATTATTTTTAACTGATACATTTATTTGGTTTGTTGTTTCATGCTCTGTTGCTTTTATAGTCGCTTTTATTTGGGTTATGATTACTGGTTTTGAAGATGTGCCAAGTGATGAATATGATGAACAATTTGATAATTCTTTAAATAATTCTAATTATTTACCTGAAAGTATCGAAGTTTGTAGCGCTACTGATGGAAAATTAATTACTATGGAACAAATTCCAGATAATGTTTTTTCTAAGGGCATGATGGGTCAATGCTTTGCAATCATTCCTCAAGCTGGAAAAATTTATGCACCGGCAAGCGGTACTATTAGTGCTGTTTTCCCTACTAATCACGCTATTGGTATTACCAGTGATGATGGTTTGGAATTACTAATTCATATCGGAATTGATACTGTCAATATGGAAGGAAAAGGTTTTGATGGTAAAGTAAAACAAGGTCAAAGAGTTAATAAAGGTGATTTATTAGTTGATGTTGATGTTGATTTAGAAATGGTAAAAAAAGCAGGTTATCCTGATATGGTTATTCATGTTGTCTGTAACTCTAATGATTTTAGTCAATTTAATTTGGTAGATACTTCTGATATCAAAACTGGTCAGCCAGTTCTAACATTAAAAAAATAGGAGAAAAATAATATGAGCAAACAAATTCAATTTCCAGCTGATTTTTTATGGGGTGGTGCGATTGCTGCTAACCAATGTGAAGGAGCAGTTTTAGAAGATGGTAAACAGTTTTCAACTGCTGATGCTTTACCTGACGGTGTATTTGGTGATGTTGTCATTCCCCCAAGAGAAAATTATTTAAAAAAAGAAGGTATCGATTTTTATCATCGTTATCGAGATGATATTGAACTTTTATCTCAAATGAATTTTAAAATTCTAAGAATTTCCATTGCCTGGTCACGAATTTTTCCTAACGGTGATGATAAGCTTCCAAATGAAGCGGGTTTAAAATACTATGATGATTTGCTTAATGAATTAAAAAAACATCATATCCAGGTAATGATTACTTTATCTCATTATGAAATGCCTTTAAATCTCGCAGTAAAATATGGCGGTTGGAAAAATCGAAAACTGATTGATTTCTATTTAAAATATGCCAAAATAATAATTGATAGATATCAAGATCAAGTTAAATACTGGCTAACTTTTAATGAAATCAATATGACTTTACATGCGCCATTTAATGGTGCCGGAATCCAAGGTAAAATTGATGAAATTGATCCAAGTATTTTATATCAGGCAATCCATCATCAATTTGTAGCCAGTGCTTTAATTACAAAATATTGTCATGAGCTCAATCCATCATTAATGGTTGGCTGCATGATCGCCGGTTCACCAATTTATCCGTTAACACCTAATCCAGATGATGTCCAGGCAACCATGGAAAAAGAAAGAAAAACGTTATTTTTCGCTGATGTCCATACTCGGGGTCAATATCCAAATTACATGCAACGTTATTTTAAAGAACACGATATTCATCTTGAGATAACTAAACAAGATCTAATTGATTTAAAAAATGTCGTTGATTTTATATCTTTAAGCTATTATTCCAGTGATTGTGCTAGCAGTGATGAAAGTAAACAAGTAAAAGCACAAGGTAATATTGCTTCAGCCATAAAAAATCCATATTTATCAGTTTCTAAATGGGGTTATCAAATTGATCCTAAGGGGCTTAGAATATTATTGAATCAGCTTTATGATCGTTATCAATTACCATTATTTATCGTTGAAAATGGAATGGGCTTTAAAGATGTTTTGGAAGACGGGAAAATTCATGATGATTATCGGATTAATTTCTTTCAAGCGCATTTATTGCAAGTTTATGAAGCCTTACAAGATGGTGTTAAAGTATTGGGATATACAAGCTGGGCCCCAATTGATTTGGTAAGTAATAGTGAATGTCAAATGGAAAAACGTTATGGTTTTATCTATGTTGATCGTAATGATCAAGGTGAAGGATCATTGAAAAGATATAAAAAAGATAGTTTTAACTGGTATCGTGATGTCATTTTATCGAATGGAAAAACACTTACAAATAAGATTTAAGGAGAAAACACATGAAAACAATTCGTTTAGATTTACCACAATGGCAAGGTGGGAATAACCCTGATTATGTCTTTGGTGCCAAGCTTTTAAACACAATCGTTCCTAGTAATCCAGCAATTGAAACTGTATCAGTTCCTATTAACATGGATTTAAATACACCTTTAAAAGTTACCAATGGTATTGAAGGTGAAGAAATATTGATTAAACAAATGAATGCAACCAAAAAAATACTCGAAATTAAAAATCCTGATCGCATCATTGTATTAGGTGGCGACTGTTCAGTCTCACAAGTACCCTTTGATTATCTTAGCCAAAAATATCAAGATAAATTAGGTATTCTCTGGTTAGATGCGCATCCTGATGTAGCTACAGTTGAATCATCTTCACGTTTACATGAAATGGTTCTTAATAATTTAATCACTGGTCATAATTCATCACCAGCAACAACTACCAAAAATCCGGTAGCTGTTAATCGCGTTATGCTGGCTGGTCTTGTTTATGAAGAACTAAGAGAAAAAGATCAAATTGTCAACAGCAAAAAAATTCCTTATGCTACTAGTGAACAATTATTTACTAACAGTGATATTATTACTGATTGGATCAAAAAAGAAAACATTAAATATTTAGCTGTACATTTTGATTTAGATGTTTTAACACCTGAAGATTTTAGATCAATTTATCCAGCCGAACCATATCTAGAATCATTTGGTGCTGCAATCGGTAAATTAACTTTAAACCAGGTTGGTCAAATTTTTAAAGATGTATCAAAATATAGTGAAATTGTCGGTTTAACAATCGCTGAACACATGCCTTGGGATGCGATGAGATTAAACCAGATGCTATCTAAAATAACTATTTTCAATGATTAAAAAACTGCTTATTATTTTATGTGGTATTGTTATTATGGCAATTGGAACTGGATTATGTAATTATACTCATTTTGGTATTGATCCTTTTAATGCTTTTTGCATTGGAGCTTCGAATCAATTAAATTTATCACTTGGAATCTTTACTCTTTTAGCTCAAGTAATAATTGCCGTTTTAATTTTATGTAACAACAAAAAATATCTTGGAATTGGCAGTATTATACCAATGTTAACATTTGGCTATATATTACAACTAATCAATACTATCATTAATTTCTTATTACCAGCAACAATGCCACTTATTATCAATATTTTGTTATTTATGATTGGTATTTTATTTATCACATTTGGTATGTCTTTATATATGAACTGCGATTTAGGAATGGTTCCCTATGACAGTATTTCATTTACTATCGGCGATTCAATTAAAAAAAGTCCCTTTATGTTACGAATGATTCTAGATATAACAGTTGCTATCTTAGCTTATTTAATTGGTGGACCGATTCAAATCGGTACTATCTTCATTGCCTTTGGCATTGGACCAATTTTAGATTTCATGAAATCAATTACTAGGAGATTAATAAAATGATTTATCAAAAATTATTTTCCACCCTTAAAATAAATAATAAAGTTGTCAAAAATCGAATTGTCTTACCGCCCATGGCTGATTTTGGGATGACTAAAAGTGATGGTTTAGTTAATCAACGCCATCTTGATCATTATCAAAGGATTGCCAAGGCTACAACAGGTACAATCATTATTGAAGCCTGTGCTGTGACTAAACTAAATGAGCCAAGAAATACTATCAATATCGATAATGATAGTTGTATCAATGGTTTATCAAAATTAGCCAAAGCAATTCATCAATATGAATCACTAGCCCTTGTGCAAATCATGAATACAGGATTAAAGGCAATGAAAGAAAATAGTCTTACTGATATATCGATTAATCAGCTTTTAAAATATAAAAACGATTTTATCCAGGCGGCGAAAAGATGTCAAAAAGCTGGTTTTGATGGCGTTGAAATTCATGGTGCTCATGGCATGTTTATTAATGAAATTATCGAAACTAGTCAAAGAAATGATCAATATGGTGGCAGCTTTGAAAATCGAATCCGGTTTCTAATTGAAATCATCAAAGAAATCAAACAAGAATGTACCCAGGACTTTATTGTTGGTGTTCGTCTTGGTAATAGTAATTTAAATGAATTAGTTTTATCAAGTCAAGCTTGTCAAAATGCTGGTGCTGATTTTCTCGATATTTCTACTGGTTTAAATGATTATTATCATAAACCTGATAATTTCCCATTTGATGATAAAATATATGCTGCTTCAACAGTTAAACAAGCAGTAACGATTCCCATTATTGGTGTTGGTAATATTAGTGAAGGTATGGAAGCTGAAGAAATATTAATGGCTAATATGGTTGATTTAGTTGCCGTTGGTCGTGGTCAATTATGTGATCCTTTATGGAGCCAAAAAGTTAAAAATGATCTTGAAGTTAATAAATGTTTAAATTGTAAAAGATGCCTGTGGTATCGCGATGGACGCAAATGCCCCGCTATTAACCTAAATAAATCTAAGAAAATGGAGAACGATGATGAAAATAACAGTATTAACTGGTAGTCCTCACAAAAACGGGACAACAAGTATATTAACCCAAAAATTTATTGAAGGAGCAATTGAAGCTGGTCATGAAATTTTCCAATTTGATTGTTCTAGTCATAAAGTTAAAACTTGCCTTGGCTGCGATCAATGTCAATATGGCAAAATTGCTTGTATTTTAAAAGATGATATGCATAAATTATATCCTCATATTATCAATGCTGATCTTATTGCTTTTATTACCCCACTTTACTATCATAGTTACAGTGCTCAATTAAAGACAGTTATTGATCGTTTTCATGGCATTGATGATTTGATCCGCGATACTAATAAAAAAGCCGTTTTATTAGTAGCTGGTGCAAGCGATCAAAACTGGATAACGGATGGACTAGTTACAACATATCATATCCAGCTTAGATATTTAGGCTGGCAAGATTGTGGCACTGTACTAGCAACCAATTGTTATTATAAAAATGATATTATTAACTCAAAGTATCCTACCCAAGCTTACAATCTAGGAAAATCGCTGTAAATAAAAACAACGTTTAGCACGTTGTTTTTATTTAAGCTGCCATTTAGCACTTTGTCGTTGTAAATTAACCATTCGATAATAAGTTCCCTGTTGCTGCATCAATTCATTAGGCGTTCCTGATTCAACGACACGACCGTTATCTAAAACAATTATTTTATCAGCTGATTCAACAGTCCGCATACGATGGGCAATAACTAATACGGTTTTACCTGCCAGTAAACGTGAAAGCGCTCTTTGTACTTTTGTTTCATTTTCAACATCAAGACTAGCAGTTGCTTCATCTAATAATACAATTGGCGCATCTTTTAAAAGAGCACGGGCAATTGAAATTCTTTGTCGCTCACCACCAGATAACTTAGCGCCATTTTCACCAATTTGACTATTATACCCTTGTGGCAATCTACTTACAAACTCATCGCAGTTTGCTGCTTTAGCTGCATCTAATACTTCTTTGTCACTAGCACCACGTTTACCAAGACGAATGTTTTCCATTACCGTATCATCAAATAGTATAACATCTTGAAAAACCATAGAATAATCACTTAGTAATATTTCGGGATCTACAGTTGCAATATCAACCCCGCCTACTTTAATAACTCCTTGATTAATTTCCCACAACCGAGCTGCCAATTTGGCGCAAGTACTTTTTCCAGATCCCGATGGTCCCACTAATGCCGTTACTTCTCCTTCTTTAGCTACAAAACTGACATCATGAAGTACTTCATTTTTATCATAAGAAAAACTAACATGTTCAAAACTAATATCATGACCATCAGGTGTAAAAGTCTCATCTCCTTTAGCAATTGGAGTATCATAAATTTCCATCATTCGATTAGCTGATACTTGGGATACAAACATTTCGGCGATAAGCGCTAAACTTTGATCAAAAGGTGCATATACCCGAGTAATAATTAATAGAAACATAAACAACAACATAAAATCAATGCTGCCATCAAGAATAAGATTAGCACCTATTAATATTGTTGTGGCAACACCTAAGCGCATGATTACACTTGCTCCATTAACAAAAATACCGGTTACTAATTCACCTTTTATCATGATCTTTTCATGTTCATCAATTTTTTGATTTAAACTTTCTAAATAACGTTCTTCTTGATTAGTTGCTCTAATTTCACGAATATTTTCTAATGCTTCTTGAATTCCATCGGATACTTTAATCGCTGCTTTTTTAGTTCGGATAGCATTACGATCAGCAATTTTCCGACTTCCAAATAATAATCCAAAAGCAACTGGTACACCCCATAAACAAGCAATTGTTAATCGCCAATCATAAAAAAACAAACAAATAGCAATAATAGCAGTCGAAATATAAGCCCCGTATAAATACCCTAATACATGGGACCAGACATGTTCCATTCTATTAACATCACCCATAATCGTTTCTGTTAGATCGGCTAAATCACGTTTTCCAAAATATCCCAAAGGCAGTTTCCGAAGTTTTTCAGCAAGACTAAGACGAGTTACTTTAACCTCATTGTAAACTAGTCCATAAGTTGCCTTGTACTGCTGTAAGTGTGTTATCAAAGATAAAACCACAAAAAGTATGATCATTGCAATTATAAACAATCCATTTGGTAAAGGGCTTCCATTAGATAATGTATCCATAAAATTCCCCATAACCAAATACAAAATTCCCGTTCCAGCCATGACAATCAAGTTTACAATTACCGTCCAGAATGCTCCTTTTTTAGTATTTTGGATGCCTTGACTAGTCAACGCATATTTCTTTTGAAACTTTTCATTAAACATTTACGCCACCCTCCTTGTCACGAGTAATCTTCCATTGCACTGCCTTGTTGTAATCAGCCCACATTGAAGCATAAAGACCATCACGTTCAAGCAATTCATTATGTGTTCCTTGTTCAACCATTTCTCCTTGATTTAAAACAATGATTTTATTGGCTCCTATAATTGTCGAAAGACGATGAGCAATCATTATAACGGTCCGATTAATTGTCAATGCATTAAATGCTTTTTGGATAAGCACTTCATTTTCTGGATCAGCAAAAGCTGTAGCTTCATCGAGTACAATAATTGGTGCGTCTTTTAAAATTGCTCTAGCAATAACGATCCGCTGCTGTTCACCTCCAGAAAGATAAGTTCCAATGCTACCTATTTGAGTATCTATTCCATCAGGAAGTTTATCAAGAATATCTTTACACTGAGCTGCTATCAACGCATCTAAAACTTCTTGACGAGTGGCTTCAGGACGAGCAATCCGCACATTTTCTAAAATTGAAGTTTTAAATAAACGATTATTTTGAAATACAAAGGCTACCTGATCCATAAGTACATGGGGATCAATATTAGTGACATCAACACCACCAACTTCCACTGCTCCTGATGTTGCATCCCAAAAACGCGGAATTAAACTAGCAGCTGTTGTTTTTCCACCACCTGATGGTCCCACCAAGGCAACCGTTTCCCCAGGTTTTGCCACAAAAGATACATGCGATAAAGCTAAATTATTAGAGCCCTCATAGCGAAAACTAACGTCTTTAAATTCAACTTGATTCCCTTTTGGCATTTGGGGATCTTTAGGTGTTTGAAGTACTGGGGCATCCATTACTAAATTAATTCGTTCTAACGCCGTAGTCGCTAACATTATTCCTGCTGATGCAAACATAATTTTTGCAAGAGAAGTAGAAATAATTGCTGAAAAGACTGCGTAAAAAGCAAAATCGGTTACAAACGCTGCTAAATTACCATTAGATAATGCACTAGGAGCAAGAAATAAAACAACCGGTACTAAAAAGACAAACGCGCCTTCTGTAAAGGTTAAATTAATTGATTGAGGTACTTGACACACATCCCCCTGGTAATATTCCGCTTTATCGCTATAATCTTCAATTGCTTCTTTAAACGCTCTAAACGAATAAACTGTCTGCTGGAAAATTTTAACAACCGGAATTCCACGAACATATTCAGTTCCCGCTTTTGTCATCCGATCTTGAGCTGCCTGATATTCTGCCATTAGTTTGGCATTTTTGCCACCCATCATTGAAAACATAGCAATCACAGAAATTATCGCTGATAAAAGACAAGCAGCACCCATTTTCCAATCAAAAACAAACATTAAAACAATCATTCCTATAAATAAAACCATTGTTCCAACAATATCCGCTAAATTATGTGCTAGTAAAGTTTCCGTATCAGCAGCCCCAGCATCTAATCTACCCCTAATTAATCCCGAAGCATTGGAATCGAAGAAACCTAATGGTGCTTTCATAACATGAGCTACCCCTTGTTTACGAATATTTGCAGCAGTGCGAAATGCCGCTAAGTGAGTACACATTAATCCTAAAAAATATAAAATAATTCCTGCAATCGCAAAACCAAAGGCTAACCAGCCAAATTGAACAATACTTTTGGCATTGGTCCAATTAGGTGCCACCGCAATTAAATCGCGAGCTACAAGCCAGATACAAATATAAGGTCCCATACTTAAAAGCATTGAAATTGCCGATAAAACAAGTCCTAAAAATGTTAATCCTTTTAAATTACCTGCATAATTCAATAAAATTGATATAGCACTTTTTTTCTCATTTTTCATAAAAATCTCCTTTCTTTAGTTAGCTAAAGCTAACTCATTGACTAAAATAATAAGGGTATAACCCCTTAATAATATTAATAACTAAGAATTTAACAGCTTTAACCAGCCTGCTGTATAAAAAGAACGTAGATGCTCAACATCTTTGATAGCCTGACTTTTAGGAATATCATGGATAACTATCTCAAAAATTCCACCAATCATTCCACTAGCTAAAATATGACATAAAGATGGATTTAAATCAGGTGCATCATAACCTAAATGTTGTAATGTTTTTAAATACCTAATTGTACTTTCTACTTCTATTTCAATCAAACTATGCAAAAAATTTTCATAACTAGTTCCTTCAGATTTACATAAAAGTAATTTAACCGGCTTACGATTGCAACAAATATAATCAACCATCCAGTCAATATAATCTTTCGATTCAACCCCTAAATGCTCAGGCTGCTTTTCTTCAGGCAAATTAGCAAAATCAATATGCGCATCAATATATTTACTCTTTAACAACGCTGCATGTGGTTCAACAATCGAAGCAAATAACGCTTCTTTACTTGAAAAATAACCATAAAACGCTCCGGTCGTTACTCCCGCATATTTTACAATTTGTCGTAATGAAGCTTTTAAAAATCCTTTTTCTAGAAATTCATCTATTGCGGCCCGCTGAATTTTTAATAATGTTTCTGATGATTTTTCTTCCATAATACACTCCATATAACAGTGTTATATATAACTAACATTATGATACACCCAGTATATTTTTATGTCAATATGTTCAATTAATTTTGTTAAGATTAATATTGACAAAACTAAAAACAACGCACTAAACGTTGTTTTTAATACTTACTTTCAATTTCTTTAATTCTTTGATATAAAAATTCATTAGTTGGCATTTGTAAATGATGTTTTTTAGCTAAACTAAGTACCGTTCCCGAAAATAATTCCACTTCACTATATCGTTTGCTTTTAGCATCCTGAGCCATTGATGGCAGTCCTAAAGGATCTAGTGTAGCAATCAAATCTAGATAAAATTGAAGATCTTGTAATCCTAAATCAATCCCTTCATATTTTGATAACTCTATTACTTCTTTCATTGCTTTGATCATCATCTCATGGCTTTCACCAGGTTCCATCGCCCCACCGTAATTAGTATCATAAACCATACAAATCTGATTAATCCCTACATTCAACATAAACTTAGCCCATAAATGATGCAAAATATCTTCTTTGACATAATAAGTTAATTTTACTTGATCAAAAAAAGCAGTGAGTTCTTGTAATCTTGCTTCTTGTTCTTTATTATTAACTCCTAAAAGTAAATGACCACGATTAGTGTATGTTAATTCATTTTCAAACTTAACAGCATCCATACCTTGAGCAATAGCGTATAGAACCTGGTTACTATCAAATCTTTGTCCAATAATTTTTTCACTAGTAATTCCATTTAAAACTGAAATAATCGTTGTATGTTCATCAACCATATTTTCCATTACATCCAAAGCACTTGTTAAAGCGGTAGCTTTAACTGCAACAATAACTAAATCATACGGTTTAACCTGAGTGCAAGGAACTTTTGTAAAATCAACCGTTTGATTATTAATTTTATAAATAACATCCTGATTCCTTTGGTAGCGTTTTTCATCCATTACAAAATCAACTACTACACCAAGATTACTTTCTTTGACCCAGTTAGCGTACAACAAGCCTAAAGCCCCCATTCCAACTATTCCTATTCTTTTAATCATTTTTACCTCCACGAAAAAAGCTGATCTAATGACCAGCTTTTGCATAAGTTTCAATTAATTATTTTGTTAATTCAGCAAAATATTTGATAGTTCTAACCATGTTAGAAGTATATGAATTTTCGTTGTCATACCAA
>NZ_JAGHEW010000248.1 GCF_017889095.1 Thomasclavelia sp.
GGTGGCAATGGCATGATGGAAACACCTGTACCCGTTCCGAACACAGAAGTTAAGCATCATAGCGGCGAAGATAGTACTGCGGTGCGAAAAGAGCACGCTGCCGGTCCTTCTTCTTTTTTTATTTTATTTTGCATATTTTTATTTATGATCATGATACTTTCAAAACAAAAACCGGGATCACTTCCCGGTTTTATTGTTTGTAAAAATAATATCTAAACTGCTAATTCAAAAAATGCCAAATATTAGCTATATTCTTAGTTATGTTATAGTGCAGTACAATTTTGTTTTTAGAAGTAAATTGTAATTGGGCAGTTGTTATATTAATGGTGATATCGTACTAATAACTTTAATGCTTCTATCAGCATCTAATAATAATATGTTGGGGGGCATAGTTGGGAAATATCATAAATATGAAGATATAAAAAGTTTCTAATATGGATTAATGGATGTAATTTTTGTATATATATTTTAAATCTTTTTGCACTTTACAATAATTTAGTAATATATACATTATCTTTTTAAAGTATAATGATAATTTATTATGAAAACGTTAATGAAACAGTGATTATTCATCAAATTTTTTGACTAAAATTTGGGATAAAATTTGTCGAAATTTTTGATAAAAATAATGGAAAAAAAGCTTGCAATAAGGCTTTTTTTTTGTTAAAATACAACCGTTGACTTGCGAAGAAGTGCGAGGTTGCTGAAACACCGAAAGGCGTTGTCATGAAACGGCATGTTTCAGGGAATTCGTATAGAGCAATTCACATCCTATGAATTTGAAAGGAGAAAATCATGGCAAATAACAAAATTAGAATCAGATTAAAATCATTTGATCACAAAATTCTAGATTCTTCAGCAGAAAAAATTATTGGTGCTGCTAAGAAATCTGGAGCACAAGTAGTTGGTCCTGTACCACTACCAACAGAAAGAGAAGTTTATACTATTTTAAGAGCAGTACATAAGTATAAAGATTCTCGTGAACAATTCGAAATTAGAACGCATAAACGTTTAATCGACATTGTTAATCCTACACAAGAAACAGTTGATATTCTAACAAGATTAGAATTACCAAGCGGTGTAGACATTGAAATTAAGTTATAAGAAAGGTAAAGGTGTAACTCATGAAAGGAATCTTAGGTCGTAAGATTGGAATGACTCAAGTCTTCACAAACGACGGAACATTAATTCCAGTAACAGTAGTAGAAGCAACTGAAAACGTTGTATTACAAAAGAAAACTGTTGCTACAGATGGATATGATGCAATTCAAGTTGGTTTCGAAGACAAGAGAGAAAAATTGGCTAACAAGGCTGAATTAGGTATTGTAAAAAAAGCAAACACAGCTCCTAAGCGCTTCATTAGAGAATTTCGTTTTGATGAAATGATGAGTTATGAAGTTGGAGATAAAATTACTGTTGATAGCTTCGTAGCTGGTGAAGTGGTTGACGTAACTGGAACTTCTAAAGGTAAAGGTTATCAAGGGGTTATTAAAAGACATGGACAACATATCGGTCCTAAAGGACATGGTTCTGGGGCTCATAGAATTGTTGGTTCAATGGGACCAATTGCTCCAAATAGAATTGCTCCAGGTAAAAAATTACCAGGGCAAATGGGACATGTAAGAAGAACAGTACAAAACTTAGAAATCGTTGCTGTTGATGTTGAAAACAATTTATTATTAATCAAAGGGTCAGTACTAGGACCTAAAAAAGGATTAGTAATGGTAAAATCTGCAGTTAAAGCTGCTGGAAAAGTTAACGATGCTTATGAATTAGTTGATTACACTCCAGAAGTTGTAGAAGAAACTAAAGAAGCAGATGTTGCAACTGAAACTCCAGTTGAAGCAGCTGAATAATTTAGGAAGGAGGATTTGATATGCTTAAAGTTAAAGTATATAACCAAGATGGTGCTGAAGTTAAAGACTTAGAATTAAATGAAGCAGTATTTGGAATTGAACCAAATAACCAAGCAATTTTTGATATGGTCTTATTACAAAGAGCATCATTAAGACAAGGTACACATAAAGTTAAAAACCGTACTGAAGTAAGCGGTGGTGGTAAAAAACCATGGCGTCAAAAAGGTACAGGTAGAGCTAGACAAGGATCAATCAGAGCACCTCAATGGCGTGGTGGTGGAGTTGTATTCGGTCCTAAACCTAGAAGTTATAAATTCAAAATCAATCGTAAAGTTGGTCGCTTAGCACTTAAATCTGCTTTATCAACTAAAATTATTGATAACGAATTTATGGCATTAGATACAATTAAAATGGATGCGCCTAAAACTAAAGAAATGGTGAAAGTATTAGCTAACTTAGAAGCGCCAGCAAAAACATTGATCGTAATGGATCAAATCGATGAAAATGTAGCAAGAAGTGCTAATAACATCCCTGGTGTTAAATTATTAGAAGCTAATCGTGTTAATGTATATGATGTTTTAAATAGCAATAAATTAATCATGACAGAAGCTGCTATTAAATCAGTTGAGGAGGTACTAGGATAATGGCACACATTACAGATGTATTAAAAAAACCAGTACTTACTGAAAAAACAATGACCCTTAGCGCAGAAGAAAATAAATATACATTCGATGTTGATGTTAATGCAAATAAAACTGAAATCAAACAAGCTGTTGAAGCAATGTTTGGTGTAAAAGTTGAAAAAGTTAACGTTATGAATGTAAAACCAAAGAAAAAAAGAATGGGTCGTTATGAAGGTAAAACTAATCGTAGAAGAAAAGCTATTGTTAAATTAGCTGAAGGTGATTCAATCAATTATTTTGGTGAAGAATAGTAAAGAAAATATTGGAAAATATTCCAGATAAACTAGGAGGAAACTAAAGATGCCAATTAAAGCTTATAAGCCGGTGACTAATGGTCGTCGTAATATGACAGCCTTAACAAAGGAAGAAATTACTGCACAAAAACCTGAAAAATCTTTAGTTGCAAAATTAAGTAAAAAAGGTGGACGTAATAACCAAGGTGTTATTACTACTCGTCACCATGGTGGTGGACATAAACGTAAATATCGTATTATCGATTTCAAACGTAATAAAGATGAAATCGTTGGTACAGTTGCAACTATTGAATATGATCCAAATAGATCTGCAAATATTGCATTGATCAATTATGCTGATGGAGAAAAAAGATATATCTTAGCTCCTAAAGGATTAGAGGTTGGAAATAAAATCGTATCTGGTGAACATGCAGATATTAAAGTAGGAAACGCTTTACCAATGGCTAACATGCCTGAAGGTACTGTAATCCACAATATTGAAATGCAACCTGGAAAAGGTGGACAAATCGCTCGTTCTGCTGGTGTGTCTGCTCAAATTCTTGGTAAAGAAGGAAAATATGTAACTGTAAGACTTGCTTCTGGTGAAGTTCGTAAATTACTAGGTGTTTGTAGAGCAACTGTTGGTGTTGTTGGAAATGAAGATCATGGATTAGTAAATTACGGAAAAGCTGGACGTATGAGATGGAAAGGTGTTCGTCCTACAGTACGTGGTTCTGTAATGAACCCTAATGACCATCCTCATGGTGGTGGTGAAGGTAGAACTTCAATCGGACGTAAAGCACCAATGACACCTTGGGGTAAAAAAGCGATGGGTGTTAAAACTAGAAAAACTAAGAAAGCGTCTAACAAATTAATTGATCGTCGTAGAAATGATAAATAATA
>NZ_JAGHEW010000249.1 GCF_017889095.1 Thomasclavelia sp.
ATAAAACTTTAGAAAATTACGCTAAAGCTAAACAAAAGCTATTTATGAAAACAAGAAATAAAAAAATTGCTGTAATTAATGGTGATGATAAACATTATCAAACTTTTATGTTACCTGAAAATAACAATATTGTTATTAGTGAACATGATGGTGATTTAATCATTAAAGAAATTAAATTCACTCATTTAGGAACATCATTTAAATTTGAATATTTAAATCAAGAATATCAAACGACATTAAATATGGTAGGGCGATATAACGTTTATAACTATTTAACAGCGTTGCTTTTGATTACTAATTTAGGTTTTTCAATTGAAAAAATTTTAACCTTAAATGAAAATTTAAAAGCACCAGAAGGAAGAATGGAATTAATCAAATATCAAACTAACAGCGTTTTTGTCGATTTTGCGCATACCCCCGATGCAGTGTTTAATGTTTTAAAAAGTGCTCAGGAATTTAAAATTGGAAAGATTATTACAATAATTGGCTGTGGTGGTGATCGTGATCCACTTAAACGACCAATAATGGGTCAAATAGCGGTTGAAAACAGTGATTATGTTATCTTTACTAGTGATAATCCTCGCAGTGAAGATCCTTTTAAAATCCTTGATGATATAACTGCTAATTTAGTTAAGGACAATTATGAAGTGATTGTTGATCGTAAAGAAGCAATAAAAAAAGCAATGGGATTATTAAAGGAAAATGATATTTTAATGATTCTTGGTAAAGGACATGAAAACTATCAGATCACCAAAGCTGGTAAACAGCATTTTAGTGACCAGGAAGAAGTTTATCGCTATCTTGAGGAAAATAAATAATGCGGATCCAACAAATTGATATTAGTGAAATTGAATTTAAGGAAACTGAATATAGTGATAGTTTATTGGCATCAATTAAACGAATCGGTCTATCACTTCCAATTAAAGTAAAATTAGAAAATAATCGTTATTATTGTGTTGATGGTCATAAACGCTTAAGTGCTATTAGCCAGATTAATGATCATGAATTGTATCAAAAAAGAAGAAAAATAAATATAGTAATTGTTAATAATGGTGATCTAAGATCAAATGACTGTTGGCGCAGTCGAAATTATCATTAACAGTATAATTGCTCCTTTATTGGCGATAATGGTTATAAGTAGTTTGCAATCGGCTTATTTTGTGATAAAATAAGGTTATAAAAGGGAGTAGTTAGCCAAACGGTTTACGATGCGTCAACACGATAAGATTATCCGTATCGTAATTAAACAACGAGACTTTTATTGTATGCAAGTACGATAAAAGTCTCTTTTTTGTTAGAAGGAGTGAAAATTTATGAATTATAATCAAACGATTGAAGAGTTGGCACAAAAATTTTCGACCGATTTAAAACATGGTCTAACTGACAAGCAAGTTAATGAATCTTTAGAAAAATATGGTTTAAATGAGCTGGAAAAAGCTGAAAAACAACCATTGATCGTCCGTTTTTTATTACAGTTTAAAGATGCTTTGACAATTATTTTAATTATTGCAGCTATTGTCAGTATCATTGTTGAGCCAAGTGAATGGATCGATAGTGTTATTATTGTTTTTGTTGTAATTGTTAATGCAATTTTAGGATTAATTCAAGAAAATAATGCTCAAAGAGCCCTAGAAGCATTACAAAAAATGGCCAGCCCCCATGCTAAAATTATTCGTAATGGTAAGTTAAAAACAATTGAAGCTAGCCAAATTGTTCCTGGTGATTTGTTAGTATTAGAAGCAGGTGACTGTATTGCTAGTGATGGGCGCTTAATTGAAGCTTTTAATTTAAAGGTCGATGAAAGTGCTTTGACCGGTGAAAGTGTTCCAGTTGAAAAAAATGATTTAATTATTGATCAAGATGAAGTTCCATTGGCCCAGCGTACTAATATGGTTTATGCCTCATGTAATGTTACTTACGGTAGGGGGATTGCAATTGTCGTAGCTACTGGTAAAGATAATGAAGTTGGTAAAATTGCGACAATGCTAAAACAAACTGATCAAGAAACTACTCCTTTACAACAGCAGTTAAGCCAAATTGGTAAAATGATCGGAATGATTTGTATTGTTATTTGTATCGTTGTTTTTATCATGGAGTCATTAGAAGGCTTAAATTTTTTAGAAGCGTTTAAAACTTCAGTGGCATTAGCGGTAGCAGCTATTCCTGAAGGACTGGCAACGGTAGTAACTGTTGTTCTAGCTTTAAGCGTTCAAAGAATGGTCAAGAAAAATGCAATTGTTAAAAGTTTACCTGCAGTAGAAACGTTAGGAAGTACGTCAATTGTTTGTAGTGATAAAACGGGTACGTTAACGCAAAATAAAATGACTGTTGTTAAAACTTATTGTTATCAAGAAGAAATTGAATTGATTGAAACAGCAAGTCAAAAAACAAAACAGTTATTAAATTATTTTACGTTATGCTGTGATGGAACGATTTCATTTGAAAACGGTAAGGAAGTTAGTATTGGTGATCCTACGGAAACAGCCTTAGTAAAAGCCAGTTTAGAAAAAGGATTTAGTAAAGCAGCTTTGAATGAACAATATCCACGTTTTAATGAATTGGCTTTTGATAGTGATCGGAAGATGATGACGGTTTTTGTAAAAGATAATGGTAAAATTTTATCAATTACCAAAGGCGGTCCTGATGTTATCTTTGCTCGCTGTAAAAATATTGATCTTCAAGAAGTTAATCGCGTTAATGAAGCAATGTCTAATGAAGCCTTACGAGTATTAGCTCTAGGAATTCGTTACTGGGATCAAGAACCAGAAGCATATACTAGTGAAATCGTTGAACAAGATCTTACTTTCATGGGTATGGTTGGAATGATTGATCCACCACGGCAAGAAGCTAAACAGGCTGTTAAACAGGCTAAAAGTGCCGGTGTACGAACAATCATGATTACTGGTGACCATGTAGTTACCGCTAGTGCCATTGCCAGCAGTTTGGGGATTTTACAGCCGGGTCAAAAAGCAATCATGGGTAGTGAACTAGAAAAAATGAGTGATGCAGAATTGGAAGAACATATTGAAGAATATTCAGTTTATGCCAGAGTTGCCCCTGAACATAAAGTAAGGATCGTTAAAGCTTGGAAAGCTAAAGGTAAGATCGTAGCCATGACTGGTGATGGTGTTAATGATTCACCAGCTTTAAAAGCAGCTGATATAGGTGTTGGTATGGGAATTACCGGAACTGATGTTGCTAAAGGAGCAGCTGATATGATCTTAACCGATGATAATTTTGCTACGATCATTACTTCAATCAAAGAAGGCCGTGGAATTTTTGATAATATCAAAAAAGATGTACAGTTCTTGTTATCAAGTAATATTGGTGAAGTAATTACGATTTTTGGGGCTTCATTAATATCTTTGCTTACGCCATATAATTTAGGCGTGCCATTATTACCAATTCATTTATTATGGGTCAATTTAATTACGGATACTTTACCAGCCTTTGCTTTAGGAGTAGAACCAGTTGAAGCTGATATCATGGAAAGAAAGCCACGTAATAAAAATGAAAACTTTTTTGCAGATGGTCTTGGATTTACAATTGCCTGGCAAGGTCTAATGATTGGTGTTTTAACCTTAATTGCTTATATGATTGGTAATAATCAAGATCATACTATTGGAATGACAATGGCTTTTATTACTTTATGTGGCTGCCAGTTAGTTCATGCATTCAACGTAAAAAGTAGTAAATCAATTTTAAATCGAACGTTATTTAGTAATCCACATCTCTGGGGTGCCCTGGCAGCTGGATTATTATTACAAGTAATTATTTTAGCGGTTCCTGAATTAAGTATGATCTTTAAATTGCAGCGATTAAATGCTTGGCAATGGACAATTTGTCTTGCGTTGTGTTTAACTACGACTTTGATTTGTGAAATTGTTAAATTTGTGCATCGTAACAATAAATAAGTTCTAAATGATAAAATAGAAATTATTAAATTGATTTTTTCAGGCTGTTGATAAAATCGGTTTTAAATTTTTGATTTTTTAAATAACCAGTTTGACAACATGTAAAAGAGCGAAAGCTCTTTTCTTTTAGAATATTTTGCTTTATAATGTTAGTGTTTATTTAAATAGGGAGGAAACGTTATGATTTGTAAACAATGTGGCAAAGAAATTGAAGATAATGCAAGATTTTGTCCTGAATGTGGTGCTGCAGTTGAAAACAGCAATGCTGCTAGTGGTAATAACTTTGAACAGACAACTGCTAATATTCAAGATAAAGTTGATGGATTTACGCAAAATATGAAGCAAAAAGAAGTTGAAATTTCTGGTAAAAAATTTAATATGCTTGAAGTGGTGACTTTTGCTTCAACAATTATTGCAATAGTTGCCTGCTTTTTACCATTTATCTCAGTTAGCTATTATAGTCTTAGTTTGATGGATGCTGGAAAAGATGCTATTATCTTTATAGTATTAGCTGTAGGAGCTAGTGTTTTGACTTATCTTCGTCAAGATTTACCAGCGATGTGTGTTTCAATTGTTACGGCAGTATATTTATTTATGGAATATACTGATGTAAAAGATACTTTAGGTTCTTATGCTAGTTTATCAATGGGATTTTATTTGATGCTTTTAGCAGTAGCTGGACTAATCATTAGCACTTTATTAGTGTATTTAGATGGAAAAAAACAAATGAACTAACGGTAAATGCCGTTAGTTTTTATTATATTATTTGCTTTTTGCAGGTAAATTGACTATAATAGTATCGAAAAATAAGTCTTCAGGGCAGGGTGTAATTCCCGACCGGTGGTAAAAGTCCACGAGCGCAAGCTGAATAGGTGCAATTCCTATACCGACAGTAAAGTCTGGATGGAAGAAGAACATAGTTAAAGTGTTTTTGTCGTGAAGATTGTATTTTCATGATTTTTTTATTTTTAAGGAGAAATATTATGAAAAGTACGAAGACAAGAAAATTAGTACTGGCAGCTGTTTTAGCGGCCTTAGCAATGATTTTAGGATTACTGGAGATTCCTTACCCTTTAGCACCATGGTTGAATTTGGATTTATCAGAAGTGGTCGTGTTAGTAGCAATTTCAATGTTAGGATTTAAAACTGCTTTGTTTGTATGTGTGTGTAAGTTTTTTATTTCCATTTTATTTAAAGGACCAGTTGGACCAATTGCGATTGGTCAAATAACGGCTTTGATTGCATCAATGACGATCTGTTTGGTTTATTATTATTTATCAAAGTATTTTAAATTAAAAAATGAACTATTAACTTATATTATTAATATGATCATGACGATGTTTGTTTTTGCAATGGTGATGTTTATTTTGAACTATTTATTTGTAACCCCAACTTATTTAATGCAAAAACCAATCTGGTATACACAATTGCCATTTGCGGTTGATATTCAGGCGTTTAATCAGCAGTATGGTACTAATATAGCGGTTCCAGGCTTTCTAAATTTTTTATCATCCTATGGTCAGGCAATCTTCATTATTTATTTTCCGTTTAATTTTATCAAAGGAATTATTTCTGGGATTGTTTATTATTTCGTTCGTCCGATTGAAACTAAATTTAAAGAAATATCATAAATTAAAAAGCAGGTCCTCCTGCTTTTTAATTATTATTCAATTTCAATTGCGCCTTCTGGACAAAATTGAGCTGCTTCTTCACCGTTAACCATAATATCAAATTCATTGATTACTTCAGCTACACCATCATCATTAATCGCAAAAACATCTGGTGCAATTTCTATACATACTCCACATCCAATGCATTTATCATTTACAGTAATAGCCATGTTTTCCCCTCCTTTATTATCATTATAATCTAAAAAAATAGAATTTCCAAGATTCATAAATGAAACTTAAATTGAGAGTAAAAAGCATATATTTTATAAATACAAAAAAAGACCATACTTACTATGATCTTTTAATTATAATTATTCTTCAACTTCAATTGCTTCAACTGGACAGCATTCAGCAGCTTCTTTAGCACCATCGATATTTGCGTCATCGATTACTTCTGCTAAACCGTCATCATTAAGTGCGAAAACATCTGCTGCAACTCCAGTGCATGCTCCACATCCGATGCAATTATCATTTATAGTAATTTTAGCCATTTTAATTCCTCCTTTGATATCATTATAACCCAAAAGAAAAGGAATTTCCAATATTTATAAATAAAACTTAAGTTTAAAAGTAAAAAAGCGGATAAAAAGAATAAAACAGTAACAAAAAAATCTACAAATAGTGATATCGAACGATTATTTTGATTTTTTAAATACAAAAAAAGACCATAATAATATGATCTTATAATTATTCTTCAACCTCAATTGCTGCAATTGGACATCCGTCAACCGCTTCTTTAGCACCCTCAATATTTGTATCATTAATTACTTCTGCTACCATGCCATCATTAAGTGCAAAAACATCTGGTGCAATTGCTGTACATGCTCCACATCCAATACAATTATCTTTGATCGTAATTTTAGCCATTTTAATTCCTCCCTTATTGCCATTATAACTTAAAAAAAATGAATTTCCAATATTTATAATAAATTACTAAAAAAGTATGTTATAATGTAGCACGAAAGGGTGATTTTAGGTGGATAATTCACGTGTAAGCAAATATCGGAAGTTAAGAGAAGGAATTAAAGATGAAGTTGGAATAAATCGAGATAGTGGTGTTGATAATAATATTGATAATCACGAAGATGATGATGACGATTTTTTATTATCAGTAAACCGGGCTTTTCGTAGTGAACGAAAAGATATAGATCTTGAAGATACTCTAACTGAAGCTAAAACATTTGAACAAATGCGTCAAGAAAGCAGTGAAGAAATTGATCGTGCTTTACGCAGTGCTAAAGTAAGTGTTGGCAAAGCTGCTCACTACAATACGCGAATGGATATTTTAAATAAAATTAGAGATCCAGAAAAACAGGTAGTTCGTTTAAATAAATTTGATAATGTCAGTACTTCACAATTTTCTAAAGGTTATTTTGTAAATGAGGATAATGAAGAAAACGATATCGAAGCAAAAATAAAAGAAGAAAAGAAAAAGATGACTTTAATGGAACGTTTAGCTAGTATGTCGCCAGAAGAAGATGCCAAAAAAGCTAAAATGGTCATGGAAGAAGTCGATCATGATGAAATAGAAGAAGAACTAGAAGAAAATGAAGTTGAACCAGCATTACAACAAACTAAATCGTTAGAAGAAATGCTTAAAGAAATAAAAGAAAAAGATCAGCGTGAAGTTGCCAAAGCGTTACAAGAAAAAGAAGCAACCAATGCTTATCAAGAAATAAAAATTGAAGAAGAAATAACTGAAGATAATGAAGAAATCGAAGAAGTAAATGGTGATAAAAATGATCGCATTGCAACTGTTTTAAATTATATTATTATCATTTTAGTTATTGTATTTGTCGGATTATGTGGTATGATTGGATATCAGTTATTCTTTTAAACTAAGGTTACCCTTAGTTTTTTTAAAAAAATTGGAGGTAATTAAAGGATGAAAAAAATTTCAATTGCAATTGATGGACCTAGTGCAGCAGGCAAAAGTACCATCGCTAAAATTATTGCTAAGAAATTAGACTATGTATATATAGATACTGGAGCAATGTATCGTTGTGTAGGATATTATTGTTTAAATAATGATGTTGATTTAGATGATGAAACTGCTGTTAGCAAAGCGTTAAAGGATATAAAGATTGAAATGGATAGTGCTAATCAGGTTTATTTAAATCAAATAAATGTCAGTCAGGATATTCGTAAAGATGAAATTTCAATGGCTGCTAGTGTTATTTCTAAATATCAGCCTGTCAGAGATTTTTTAGTTAAACAACAGCGTCAAATGGCAAGTCTTGGTGGAGTAATCTTAGATGGAAGAGATATTGGTACGGTAGTATTACCAAATGCTGATTTGAAAATCTATCAGGTTGCTAGCAGTAAAACGCGAGCTAAAAGACGGTATTTAGAAAATTTAGAGCGTGGGTTAGAGGCTGATTTACAAACGATTCAAGAAGAAATTGAAGAACGTGATTATCAGGATATGCATCGACAAATATCACCATTAAAAAAAGCTGATGATGCAATTGAAATTGATACTTCTGATTTAACTCTAGATCAAGTAGTTGAAAAAGTGATGGAATTAATCATAGTTAAACAAAAGGAGGAATAATATGGCTGGAATTGTTGCTATTGTTGGTAGAGCCAATGTTGGTAAATCGACTATTTTTAATCGAATCGTCGGTGAAAGGGTTTCTATTGTAGAAGATATTGCCGGGGTAACTCGAGATCGGATTTATGCTACGGCATCATGGCTAACTAAAGAATTTAGAGTTATTGATACCGGGGGAATTGAATTAGAAAATGCTTCATTTACGACCCAAATTAAAATGCAGGCAGAAATTGCAATTGAAGAAGCGGATTTAATTGTCTTTGTAGTCAATGGTCGTGAAGGGATAACGCGTGAAGATGAATTTGTAGCTCGTTTACTACAAAAAACTAAAAAGCCGGTTTTATTAGCAGTTAATAAAATAGATGATGTATCATTAAAAGATAATATATATGAATTTTATAGTTTAGGTGTTGGTGATCCAATTGCGGTTTCGGGAAGTCATGGAATTGGAATTGGTGATTTGCTTGATGAAATAGTTAAACAGCTTGATTTTAGTGAAGATGAATTTGATGAAGATGAGATTCGTTTTTCTATCATAGGACGTCCTAATGTTGGTAAGTCTTCATTAACTAATGCAATATTAGGTGAAGAACGGGTAATTGTTTCCGATGTTGCGGGAACAACTCGTGATGCCATTGATACTGTTTTTGAAAAAGATGGTCAAAAATATCGAGTTATTGATACTGCAGGAATGCGTAAACGTGGGAAAATTTACGAAAATGTGGAAAAATATTCGATTTTAAGAGCGATGAGTGCTATTGAAAAAAGTGATGTAATTATCGTTGTTGTTGATGGTAGTGGAAAAATCGTTGAACAAGATAAACATGTAGCCGGGTATGGACACGAATCAGGTAAAGGAGTTATCCTGGTAGTTAATAAATGGGACTTAGTTGCTAAAGATGGAAAAACGATGAATAAGACAGAAAAAGAATTAAGAAGTCAGTTTAAATATTTGGATTATGCAAGAATTATCTTTATTTCTGCTAAAACACATCAACGGGTCGATCAATTATTCCCATTGATTGAAGAAGCTTATTTTAATTCTTATAAACGAGTTCAAACTAGTGTTTTAAATGATGTATTAGTTGATGCTCAGGCGATGAATCCAACAACTACTTTTAATGGTGGACGGTTAAAGATTTTTTATGCGAATCAAGTTAGTGTTGCTCCGCCAACTTTTGTCCTATTTGTCAATGATCCTCAATATATGCATTTTAGTTATAAGCGCTATTTGGAAAATAGATTAAGAGAAGCGTTTGGTTTTGAAGGAACACCAATTCATATTATTTGTCGCAAACGGGATTAATAGGAGGAAAATATGAGTAAAATTGCTGTTTTAGGAACTGGAAGCTGGGCAACAGCTTTAAGTCGGGTCTTAGTTGACAATCAAAATGAAATAATCATGTATGGAATTGACCAGAGTCAAATTGATGATATTAATCAAAACCATCAAAATCAGGCATTTTTCAAAGATGTATATTTAGAAACAGAAATTAAAGCAACTAATAATTTAGAAGAAGCATTAAAAGATATGGATTATCTTTTAATAACGATTCCAACACAGTATGTAAAAGATACTTTAGAAAAGGTCAAACCTTATATTGATCATAAGATCACTGTAATTAATGCCGCTAAAGGATTTGATTTAGGTACTAATATGCGGATGTCAGATACAATTAGAAGTGTCTTAGATGAAAGTTTGATCAATCCCGTTGTTTCTTTGATTGGACCAAGTCATGCTGAAGAAGTAGTAATTAGGATGTTAACGACAGTATGTGCAGTTTCATTAGATGATGATATGGCTCGAGATGTACAAATGTTATTTTCTAATGACTATTTTAGAGTATATCGTTTGCAAGATGAAGTTGGAGCTGAATATGGGGTGGCCATTAAAAATGTTATTGCAGTAGCTGCCGGGGTCTTAAGTGGTCTTGGTTATGGTGATAATACTAAGGCGGCTTTGATTACCAGAGGATTAGCCGAAATGGTGCGCTACGGAATGAAAAAAGGTGGTCGTTTAGAAACATATATGGGCTTAACTGGAGTTGGTGATTTAATAGTTACCTGCTCATCAATTCATTCGCGTAATTTCCAGGCTGGATTAGAAATTGGTAAAACTAACGATGCTCGTTCATTCATGAAAAATAATACTAAGACTTGTGAAGGAATTAGAACTTGTCGGGTCATTTATGAAGATGCCAAAAAATATAGTGATATTGAATTACCAATCATTAATGCTATTTATAATGTATTATATAAAAATCATGAACCAAAACGGGAAATCCAGCAGTTGATGCGTCGGGAATTAAAAATCGAAGGGTAACCTTCTTTAAAAACTTTCATATTATATAGTGGTGATAATATGAAAGATGAAGATATTTTTTTAGACAAGGTAGTTAAGAAAACTAACGTTAATAAAAAAGAGATCATGAAACTGGCAAGTGATTTGCAAACTAAAGATCTTAATAATGAAAATGATATTCGCGAGTTTATTATGTCAGTAGCTAAGGTTACAAATAAGTCGATTAGTACTAATAAAGTTGATAAATTAGTGTCGATGATCAAAAATAATAAAATTCCTCGGGATATCGATCGAATGGTTTAAACAAAATGATAAAATAAACGATAAAAACAAATATTTTTTATGTTGACTTATGGTGGCATTTTATATATAATTGTCATTGCGGTTATGGAAAGGTGATTATTTTGAAATACAATTTACAATGGATTATTAAACATCATGGAAAATTTGACTTTGAAGAAGGCATTACATTCCCTTCACAGATGTTTGACCAGTATGCTCAAATTAATGACTTAAAGGACATTATTGTTTCAGGAACCGGAAATCTTGATTCAAATGCAAAACGCCTTTATGTTGATCTTCATATCAAAGGAACAATGATTCTCCCATGCGCTCTTACATTGGAGGATGTTGATTATCCTTTTGAAATAAGTTCAACAGAAGTCTTTGCTTTTGACAAACCTGATCCTCTAGAAGATATTCATGAGGTAAAGAAAGATATTGTCGATCTTACTCCAGTCGTATTTGAAAATATTATGCTGGAGGTACCGATGCGGGTAGTAAAAGACGGCGCAAATATTAAATCTGAAGGAAAAGGTTGGAAAATATTAGATAGCACTACTAGCAAGACCAGTGATGAAGATTACATTGATCCTAGATTAGCTAAGTTGAAAGATTATTTTAAAGATAAATAGGAGGGTTATACTGATGGCAGTACCATTTAGACGAGTATCTAGTACAAAAAGAGATAAGAGAAGAACACATGATAAACTTACAGCTCCTGCTGTAGTTGTTTGTCCAGAATGCGGTGAATACAAATTATCTCATCGTGTTTGCAAACATTGCGGTACTTATAAAGGACAAAAAGTTTTATAAAATTTGTTTTTTGAAGCACTATCTTAATGATAGTGCTTTTTTTTGTTATTTATAAATATTTCTAAAAAGTCTATACAAACGAAACAATTAAGTATATAATGAGTGGTAAGAAGTGTTAAATCGTGGTATGAAGTGTTAAGAAGTGGGTGATTAATAATGTTTATGGGTCAATTTAAGCATAACATCGACGCCAAAGGGCGTCTTATTATTCCCTCTAAAATAAGAGAGCAATGTGGTGATACAGTTGTGATCACTCGCGGATTAGACGGATGTCTAGCTTTATACACGATGGATGGCTGGAATGAATATTACGAAAAATTACACAAATTACCCACAACAAAAAAACAGGCTCGTGATTATGTCAGAATTGTTACAGCAATGGCTGATGACCTTACTTTTGATAAATTAGGAAGAGTAAATATCTCATCGTTTTTACGAAAAGCCGGAAATTTAGAAAAAGAATGTATGATCATTGGAGCTGGTGATCATGTGGAAATTTGGGATAAGGATCGCTGGGAAAGTTATTATGATTTGAAAAAAGATAGTTTTGATGAACTTTGCGAATCCCTTGAAGATTTTGATTTATAGGAGAAGAAAATGTTTGAACATGTAACCGTTTTATTAAATGAAGCAGTTGAAGGTTTAAAAATAAAAGAAGATGGTATTTATGTTGATTGTACTTTAGGTGGTGCCGGGCATAGTATGGCTATTTTAAAACAGTTGACATCGGGTCATTTATACTGTTTTGATCAGGACCAGACTGCAATTGAAGCAGCCAGAAAAAGATTAGCGACAATTAGCGATAACTTTACCATTTTTTACTCCAATTTTGTCAATTTAAAAGCAATGCTGGCAAAGGAAAATATCTTTAAAGTTGATGGTATTCTTTTTGATCTAGGGGTGTCTTCACCGCAATTTGATACTGGCGAGCGTGGTTTTAGTTATAATCTAGATGCTCGTTTAGATATGCGCATGGATAATGCTAATCCTCTAGATGCTTATACGATCGTTAATACCTGGTCGTATCAGCAAATCGTGGAAATATTATATAAATATGCTGATGAAAAATTTGCTAAACAGATTGCTCGAAAAATCGAACAAAAACGAAAGCAAAAACCGATCGAAACAACTTTTGAATTAGTTGAAATCATCAAAGAAGCTTTGCCTGCTTCGGTACTTAAAAAGAAAGGACATCCAGCTAAAAAAACATTCCAGGCTTTACGAATTGCGGTTAATGATGAATTAAATGTATTTGATAAAGCTTTAAAAGATGCCTTAGATTTATTAAACGTTAATGGACGTATCGCAGTAATAACCTTCCATAGTTTAGAAGATAAAATTTGTAAATATACTTTTAATGATGTTAGTAAATTAAAAGATGTACCGGCAAATTTGCCGATAATTCCTGATTATTTGCAACCAAAATTTAAATTAGTCAATCGTAAACCGATTGTCGCTAGCGAAGCTGAATTAAGTGCTAATCATCGGGCGCATTCAGCAAAACTGAGAATAATTGAAAGGGTGGTCGAAGATGAAACATAGAAAAAAAAGAACAAAATTTGAAGCTTTTGCCCAAAGATTTTTGGTCATTACAACTGTTGTTTTTATTTTTGGGCTAATTGGCGTTAAATCAATGGAATCACAATATAATCGTAATGTCCAGGAGTTAGAAAAAGAAATCGAAACATTAGAAAGTGAAATTGATAGTCTTGAAATGCAAAAACAAGAATTAGCATCATTTTCACGTTTAAATGCTGTTGCTAGTGAAAAAGGATATACATACAGTAATGATGCCGTAGCTGCCTCTGCTACTGTTCCAAGTGAATAATGAAACAATTTAAAAGTGCGACAATTGCCTATATTGTTTTTGCGTTAGTTATTTTTGCTTTAGTTACTAATATTGTTTATCTGGGAGTAAGTGGAAAACATTTAATTAGTGGCGAGGATATTGCCGCTTTTGCTCAATCAAGAGGCAAGGCAAAAACGGTTGAATATGCTAAACGTGGTGAAATAATAACGAGTGATAACCAGGTAGCTGCCTCAACAGTAAAAAAATATAAATTAATTGCAATTTTATCAAGTGATCGAATCAATTTTAGTAAAAAAGCAGCTTATGTTGAGGATATTGTGGCGACAGCTAATGCCATTGCGCCGATTATTGGAATGGATCCTACGGTCATGGCTAACCAAATGCAAGAAAAAGCTAATGCTGGAGCATACCAGGTTGAATTTGGAAGCTATGGCAATAATTTAAGTGCTAATACTAAAAAACAAATCGAAGCTTTAAATCTATCCGGATTAGAATTCCAGGAAAGCAATTCTCGGAATTATCCTTATGGTGATTTTTGCAGTTATATTATTGGCTATGCTAAATCTTATGAAGAAGACAGTGTCAAAAAATTAGTTGGGGAAATGGGATTAGAAGCAATTTATGATGACACATTAGCTGGTGAAAATGGTTATAAATTGTACCAGAAAGATTCTAAAGGTTATATTTTGCCAAATGGAATCTTGGAAGAAAAAGAGGCTAAAAATGGTGAAACTATTTATTTAACGATCAATAGCACATTACAAAGAGAACTAGATTATCAATTAGCTCAAGAAGCAGCGGCTGCGGGTGCATCCAAAGCTTCATGTACGATCATGGAAGCTAAAACTGGTAAGATTTTAGCAACTTCGACTTACCCGTCTTTTGATCCAAATCAGCGAAATATAACTGATTATAAGAATTTCTTATTCGATACTGCTTATGAATGCGGATCGGTTTTTAAAACATTTCCGTATGCAAGCTCAATCGAAAGTGGTTTGTATAATGGACAGGCTACATACGAATCAGGAACTTATGATTATGGTGCCAGTCGACCAATTCACGATCACAACAATGGTGCTGGATGGGGTACGATTACTTTTGATGAAGGTTTCTATCGTTCCAGCAACGTGGCAATTTGTAACTTGTTAGAACGTGGTTATACTAACCGTGATGAAGTAGTGCAAACATACCAGGATCTAGGCTTTTTCCAATCAGCTACTGTTGATGGTTTTGATGCTGCAGCTGGAGTAGCTTTATATGAAAGTGATGATAGTCGGGCTGCTTATTTAACAACCGGTTTTGGCCAAGGTTCGACAGTAACTTCATATCAGTTATTAAAAGCGTATAGTGCTTTTGCAAACGATGGAAAAACCGTTGATCCATATTTGGTAGAACGGGTTGTTAATAACGAAACTAATGAAGTTACTTATTCAGCTAAAACAAATTATTCAAGTCAAATTTTTTCTACGGAAACAGTAAATCAAATTCGCGATTTATTAAAAGGAGTAGTTAGTGATACAACCGGTACTGGTAAAAAGTTTGCATTAACTAATGGAGTGCAAATGATTGGTAAAACGGGAACTGGTCAATTAGTTGAAAATGGAGCTTATTCTTCAACTAATTATACTAAGTCATTTATGGGAATGGCTCCTTATGAAGACCCTCAAATTATTGTTAATATTGTCTTCCAGGGGCCGGATAATGATACAACGACACATCAGGCAAATGTGATTCAAAATGTTATACCAACAGCTTTGTCAATTGTATCATCATATAATGCTAGTGAAATAACTACTAGCAACGATTATCAATTAGATTCATTTACTAATCAAAGCATAGCTTTTGTAAAAGCTAAATTAGAATCAAAATCATTGAATGTCGTAACAATTGGTAATGGCTCTTCGGTTGTTGAACAATACCCGGAAGCAGCGACTAAAGTAACCAAAAATGATCGTGTCTTTTTAAAGACTGAATCACCAGATATTACTTTACCTAATTTTACCGGCTGGTCGCGTAAAGATGTATTAACCTATGCATCGTTATCGGGATTAAATATTACGATTGACGGTCAAAGCGGTCAGGTAGTTAATCAAAGTCTACCGGAAGGAACTGTTGTTCATGCTGGTGATGTTTTAGTAATTGCAATTCAGTAAGGTCTAAGGACCTTACTTTTTTCATATACTTTATTAGGTGATTAAATGATTTATGAATTGACAAGAAAGAAAATTAGGTTAGTAAAAATTATAACGATAATCATAATTTTAGCGATCATTTTAAAAATCAGTTATATCCAAATTATTGACCGTGTTAATATTTATAATAAAGCCGTTGATTTGTGGCAACGCAGTTTTCCGGTTGAAGCTAATCGCGGTTTAATTTTAGATAGTGATAATAATGTATTAGCTACTAATTTAACGACTGCTTCTTTAGTGGTCGTACCTAGTCAAATTAAAGATGTTGTCGATACTGCTCATAAACTAGCTGAAATCTTGAATGTTGATGTAAAAACAATGGAAGAAAAAATAAGTAAAAATGTTTCTATTCAACGTATTCAGCCTGAAGGAAGGCAGTTAGATGATGAAACTGCAGCTAGGATCGATCGTTTAAAACTAGCTGGTGTATATTTGATCAAAGATACCAAAAGATATTATCCTAATGGCAGTTATTTAGGGCAGACTTTAGGTTTTGTGGGAATTGATAATCAAGGATTATTAGGGTTAGAATTAAAATACGATGCTTATTTAAATGGTAATAATGGCAGTATCAATTATTTTATGGATGCTAAAAGTAATCCCGTATCTTTATACCCAAGTATATATAACGCTCCTACTAGCGGTTTTAATCTGCAGCTTACAATTGATGGTGATATTCAAGATATTGTTGAACGTGAATTAGATAATGCCTATGATACGTATGATCCAGATGGTATTTGGGCATTAGCGATGGATCCTAATACGGGTAAGATCCTGGCAATGGCTAGTAAACCTGATTTTGATCCTAATGATTATCAAAATGCAGATCCTGATGTCTATAATCAAAATATTCCCATTTGGAAATCTTATGAACCAGGTTCTACTTTTAAGATCATAACTTTTTCATCAGCACTAAATGAAAACTTATTTGATATGGATAAAGATACTTATTATGATCAGGGTTATGAAATAGTTGGCGGAGCTAGAATTAAATCATGGAAAAAAGGTGGTCATGGTTTGCAGACATTTAGAGAAGTTCTGCAAAACTCATCAAACCCAGGATTTGTAGAAATTGGCCGGCGTTTAGGTAAAGAAAAACTCTATGAATATGTAAAAAAATTTGGTTTAACCGAAAAAACAGATATTGATTTACCTGGTGAATCAAAAGGGATTATGTTTGATTACGAAAATTTTAACGAGCTAGAACAAGCTACTGTTGCTTTTGGCCAAGGTATTTCAATTACCCCATTGCAGTTAGTTCGGGCTGTTTGTGCCTGTGTTAATGGTGGCACTTTATATCAGCCTTATATTGTTGAAAAGATCATTAATAATTATTCTAATGATATTATTTATGAAAAACAGCCTAATGCCTTATATCAGGTTATTAGTGAAGAAACCTCAGCTAAAGTTAGAGATGCCTTAGAAACTGTCGTAACTGATGGTGGAGGTCGTAATGCTTATATCGACGGTTATCGAATTGGTGGTAAAACGGGAACGGCTCAAAAAGCAGTTAATGGCAGTTATGTTGATGGCGGTTATATTTTATCATTTATTGGCATTGCTCCTATTGATGATCCACAGATTGTTTTATATGTAGCGATGGATAATCCCAAAAACTGTGTGCAATATGGGGGAACGACTGTTGCACCAATCGCTCGAAAAATGTTAGTTGATATTTTACCAGCTATGAATATTGAAAAAGTAAGCAAACAAAGAGAGAAAAGTGAAAATGTGTTAGATATTAAAACAATCAAGGTTGAAAACTATATTGGTAAAAGTAAAAAAGAAGTAAGTAATCCGGAATTAAAATTTGAATTTATTGGTGAAGGTGATCAAGTAATTGATCAATTACCACGAGTTGGCGAATATGTTGATGCTGGCTCGACAATTGTGATCATGTTAGGGTAGTAGGCATAAATAATATTTTTATGCCTTTTGTTAATTTTAGGTGTTAAAATCATTATTTTTTGATAACTATATAGGTAAATCGAAAACCAAAATTTGACATTTGACAGTGTTTATAATATTATAATAGCAAAAATGTTATATATAAGGAGATATGATTAATTGTGGACCCGAGTCAGATAGTTAATATTATTGTGTTTTTTATTTTAATTGCTTTATCAGGTGTTTTTTCCTGCTCTGAAACAGCTTTTTTATCATCAAATAAAATTAGGATGCGGAATTTAGCCCAGGAAGGTGATGGGCGTGCTAAAACGGTAATTAAGCTTTTAGAAAATAGTGATCGTTTGTATAGTTCTATTTTAGTAGGTAATAACTTAGTAAATATTGGAGCATCTTCATTAACGACATCGATCGTAATTGGCATCTTTGGTAACTCTGCAACGTTGGTTGCCGCTGCTTCCGGGGTAGTTACATTTATGATCTTAGTTTTTGGTGAAATTACTCCAAAGACTTTTGCTACTAAAAATGCCGATCGGCTAGTTTTGTTTCTTTCAAGATTTGTAGCGTTTATTTGTTTTATTTTTACACCAGTAGTCTTTTTATTAAACATCATTACTGGTTTTATTATCAAAATGTTAGGTGGTAATAAAAATCCCGGACCGACGATGACTGAAGAAGAATTAAAAACCATCGTTACTGTTGGTCATGAAGAAGGGGTATTGGAAGAAGAAGAAAAGGAAATGATTCATAATGTATTTGAATTTGGTGAAACTGAAATCAAAGAAATTATGACTCCAAGAATTAATGTTGATAGTATTCCTGATGATTGCAGTTATGAAGAACTGATGGATATTTATAAACGGGGACAGTTTTCACGTTACCCTGTACATAGTGAAAGTTTTGATGAAATCGTTGGGGTATTAAACGTTAAAGACTTATTATTCTTTAATATCGATCCTGAAAAGTTTGAAGTAAAAGATTACATGCGGGATACTTTTGTAGTTTATGAATTTAATGAAGTTGGTGATGTCTTTGCTTCAATGCGTAAAGAACATGTTTCTCTTGCAATTGTTTTAGATGAATATGGTGTAATGAGCGGGATCGTCACTTTTGAAGATATCGTTGAAGAAATTGTCGGTGAAATTGATGATGAATATGATGATGAAGAAGACGATATGGTAATTAAGTTAAGTGAAAATGAATTTTTAATTGATGGCAGCTTGAATTTAGGTGAAGTTAATGATAAAGTAGGTACCGACTTTGATTCGGAGGATTTTGAATCAATCGGCGGTTTGGTATTAGGTGAGGTTTCTGGAGTACCAGAAATTGATGATGAAGTCCAAATTGATAATGTTTTATTTAGAATTGTAAAAATGCATAAAAATCGAATTGCTCAATTGAAAGTTACTATTTTAGAAAATGAAGAGGAAAAAGAAGGAGAGCATGATTAGCTTTCCTTTTTTAAAGGTGAGGTTGTAGGATGAAGAAAACTATTGAAATTAAAAAATTAGGAATTAATGGTGAAGGAATTGGCTATTTAAATCGTAAGATTGTTTTTGTTTCTGGAGCATTACCAGGCGAAGAAGTAGTTGTTGAAATTGTTAAACAAAATCGCGGTTACAGTGAAGGAAAATTAGTTAAAATCTTAAAAGCATCAAAGAATCGAGTAGAACCAATGTGTCCTTTATATGAAAACTGTCAAGGTTGCAACATGATGCACATGACTTATGAAAGTCAGTTACAAGAAAAGAAAGAAGCTGTAAAAGAAACGCTTAAAAAATATACTGAATATGATTTAAAATCAGTTGATTTCAGTGATGTTATTGCATCTAAACAATCAACTGGCTATGTATGTGAAGTCAATTTACCAATTGTATCTTTTAATGACAAGATTACTTTTGGAATCTACCAGCGTGAAAGTAAGTATTTAACATTAATGACTGGCTGCTTGATGCATCATCCGCTAGTCAATCATTGTTTAAAAGAATTAAAAAATATTTTAACTAAAAATAAATGTCGCATTTATAATGATCGTTTTAAAACCGGACTTAGATTTTTAAAATTAAAACTGATCGAAGATAAGATCCAGTTAGTTTTTGTTACTGGTCGTGATGGTTTGTCAGATAATCTAGTTAAACAGATTAGTGAAATCCCTAATGTTGCGGGAATCTTCATGGCGGTAAATACTTCTAAATATCAAAATTTTGATGAATCTAAATATTCTAAATTATATGGTTTATCAAGATTAGAATTACATCATGATAATAAGCGGTATTTATTAGGGGTAAAAACAGAACTTAATAAAAGTGTTGATTTGATTTTTAAAGAAAATGAAATCGTTAAAGAAATGATATGTGATAGTAAAAAAATTATCGCTACTAATGTTAAAGCGGCACTATTAGAGTTGAATTTGGACCAGGAAGAAATAATTGCGCTTGATAATAAAACTTATCAAGTTGAAGACGCTAAATTAAATGCTAAATATTTAAAACGAGATAATGTTAAATTTGTTGCTGGAAAAATTGAAGATAAAATCGTTACTTATGCTAAGAAAAAATGTTATGATACTTTGATCATTCATGACAGTGGTAAAAAATTAAGTGAAAAAATTATTAATACGATTAAAATTGCTCGCTTTGATACGGTAATTTATATCAGTGATTCATATTCTGCGCTAGCTAAAGATATTGCATTACTACAAAACAGTTATTCATTAAAACAAGTAGTACCAATTGATACTTCTTGTCATAATACTTATTTGACAACAATCGTTAAACTAGTTCGTAAAAAATAAAGGGAGGAAAATAAAAATGGAAATTAGATATCAGCCTCAAGGAGTCTGCTCAAGACAAATTATCATTGACGAAGAAGACGGGATCATTAATCAAGTAAAATTTGTCGGAGGATGCTCTGGTAACACTCAAGGTGTTGGCGCTCTTGCAAAAGGAATGAAAGTTGAAGATGTCATCACTCGTTTAGAAGGAATTCGCTGTGGCAGCAAGCCAACTAGCTGTCCAGCTCAATTAGCTAAGGCTTTAAAAGAAAACATGGGATAGTGGAAAGCAATTTTCCACTTCTTTTCATTTTCTAGTTAAAAAAACATATAATATCATAGGTGATTATATGTTGATAAAGATAAAAAAATTACAGTTACTTTGTGGAATGATCCTATTAATGCAAGTGATTTGTCCAATGTGGATCATTCCTTTTCATTTTATCGCTGCCTTGATTTCGATCATTATTATTGGCTGGCAAAGAAAGTTTTGTGTGCTTCAAGTTCAATACCATTATTATACCTTGATTTTATATGCCTACCGTATCTGGTTATTAAATTATCCAGCCTGGGCTATTTTTGATACGATTTATTTATGTTTATGTTTATATATTGCCATTATGATCATATTATTTTCTTTTCGGGCGATTTTGTAATATCTTTTTAAATAGCTATTTTAGTGGTATAATAAAAACATCATGAAAGGATGTGAGATGATGCTAGGACATTTACAAGTTTATAGTTCTTATAGTTTTCAAAATAGTACTATTTTAATTGAAGACTTGGTAAAAAAAGCTAGCGATCTCCATTTTAAGGCGCTAGCTTTGAGCGATAAAGATAATATGTTTGGAGCTTTTGAGTTTTTTAAAGCAGCTTTAAAATATAATATTAAGCCAATATTTGGAATGGAAGCTAGTGTCCTGATTGAAAACGAAATCTATCCTTTGCTCTTGTTAGCTAAAGATATTACTGGTTATTTTGATTTAGCTAAGATATCTAGTGAGATTTGTTTAAGTGATCAAAAAGCGATTGAGTTATCTCATTTACACTTGCTCCAGGAACACTTGTTTGTCATATCCGCTTGTAAAGAAGGAATAATTGAACGGCTTATTTTAAAAGAATTAGATTCTCAGGCCTTAAAATATTTAGAATTGTTTAAAAAAAGTTTTAAAAACTTTTATCTTGGAATTCAAAATCATGGTTTAGCGATGCAACAAAAACTTAATGAAAAAATGATTGCTTTAGCGACTATTGCTAAAGTCGAAATTTGTGTCACTAACGAAGTTCGTTATTTAGATCCCAGCGAAGCTTATACACTTGATTTGTTGCAGGCATCTTATCATCAAACTACCTTAGAGTTAGATCATCAAGTTGTAACTGATCAGTTATATTTAAAATCAAGCTTTGAAATGGATAGTTTATTTGATCGTAAATATATTGATAATACTAATAAAATTATTAATTTATGTAATGTAACTATTCCTAATAATATTATGCATTTACCTAAATTTCCTGTTCCTCATAACGGTGATGCCAGGGAATATTTAAAACAGCTCTGTGTTGTTGGTTTGAAAAAACGTTTTAAAGGTAAAAAAATTCCTTATGAATATTTAAAACGACTCCAGGAAGAATTACGAGTAATCAATAAAATGGGCTTTAATGATTATTTTTTGATTGTTTTTGATTATGTTCGTTTTGCCAAAATTAATAAAATAATCGTTGGCCCAGGCCGGGGATCAGCAGCTGGCAGCTTAGTTGCTTATGTTTTAGGAATTACTAATATTGATCCGATTAAATATAATTTATTATTTGAACGTTTTTTAAATGAAGAAAGAATTAGTTTGCCAGATATCGACATTGATTTCCAAGATGATCGTCGTGATGAAATAGTTGAATATGTAATTAAAAAATATGGTTCTAGTCATGTTGGGCAAATTGTTACCTTTTCAACTTATGGCCCTAAAGTAGCTTTAAAAGATTTAGGGAAGGTAGTTAAAGTCCCACTGCCGCGATTAGAACTGTTAGCTAAAAATATCCCTACTAGTCCCAAAAATCGTAAAAGTGCTAAAGAAGTTTATCAAAATTCTTATAATTTCCAGTCAATGATCAATAAAGATCCTGCTTTAGCTAAGATCATCAACTCTGTTTTTATTGTTGAAAAACTACCTCGTAATATTGCAACCCATCCAGCTGGCGTAGTTTTATCAAATGATCCTTTAGAACAAATTGTTCCGTTAGCTAAGGGACCCAATGGTGGTGTCATTACCCAATATTCAAAAGATTATATTGAAGAAGCAGGATTATTGAAAATGGATTTTTTAGGACTTAGAAATCTAACGATGATCGATCATATCATTAAAGATATTGAACATAATTACCAGATTAAAATCAATATCAATGATATTGATTTTAATGATCAAAAAACATATACCATGATTAGTCGCGGGGATACTTATGGAATATTCCAGTTAGAATCACCAGGAATGCGCGATTTACTAGTTAAAATGAAATGTGACTGTCTAGATGATGTAATTGCGGCAATAGCTTTATATCGTCCTGGACCAATGGCTAATATTCCTAGCTATTTAGCTAGAAAACAGGGTAAAGAGCCAATTGATTATCCACTTGAATGTTTAAAACCAATTTTAAAATCAACTTATGGGATTATTATTTATCAAGAACAAATCATGCAGGTAGCCCAGATTGTCGCTGGATTTTCACTAGCCAAAGCGGATATTTTAAGAAAGGCAATGTCAAAGAAAACTGCTTCTTTGATGCAGTCAATTAAAGCGGAATTTATTAGTGGGGGAATTAATAATGGTTTTAGCGAAACAGAGGTTAATGAAATTTTTGATTTGATTGAAAAGTTTGCCAATTATGGTTTTAATAAATCACATTCAGTTGCTTATGGTTATGTTGCTTATTATTTAGCTTATCTTAAAGCAAATTACCCATTAGAGTTTTTTAGTGCTTTGCTTTCAAATGCCCAAAGCAGTGATACAAATAAAATTAACTGTATTCAAGAAGGTAAAAAATATGGGATTAAAGTATTGCCGCCTTCGATTAATTATTCAACTAATCGTTTTAAAGTTGAAAACGGAAACATTCGCTATTCTTTGATGGCAATTAAAAATGTTGGTCATGCTGGCTATCAAGCCATCGCTTTGGAAAGAGAAAAAGGTTTATTTAAAGATATTTTTGACTTTATTTCCCGCATGGAATCAAGCAAGCTTAACAGTAAGATGTTGGAAAGTTTGATTCAGGCTGGTGCTTTCGATGAATTTAAAATTAATCGTTCTTCGATTAAAGAAAACTTACATAAGATCATTGAATATGCTCAGCTTAAAAATACGATTGGAATTGATGACCCACCAATTTTAACGATCGTTAAAGATAATAAAATGAAAGTCTTAGAAGAAGAAAAGATGGTTTTAGGGGTCTATTTATCAATGCATCCAATTGCTTTGATAAAAAATAATTTAAATGTTAGAATTGTAAATGTAAGCGAGCTAAAGCAATATTTAAATCAATCAGTTCGGGTAATTTTAAATATTACCAGAGTTAAAGTGATCGTTGATAAAAAAGGTCAGGAAATGTGTTTTGTAGAAGGACATGACGAAACTGGTGAAGTTGATGGAGTCGTGTTTGCTTCAAATTTTCAGGGCTTAAAAAAGATCTTAGTTCGTGGTGAAATATATTTGATTGAGGGACGAGTAAATTATCGTGATAAATTATCATTAATAATCAATCAAGCAAGAAATGTACGTTAAGGAGTTATAATTGATGATAGAATTAGTATTAATAGATGGAAATTCACTGCTGTATCGAGCTTATTATGCTACTGCAGCAATGGGAAATTTAATGACCAATAAAGATGGTATTCCCACTAATGCTGTTTTTGGTTTTGCTAATATGTTAGAAAGTGTTTTAAAAGGCAATCCCGAATATTTGGTCGTTGCTTTTGATTATGGTAAAAAAACTTTTAGAAATGATTTATTTGAAGTCTATAAAGGAACTAGAAGTGCTACACCAGATGAACTGATTTGTCAGTTTTCCATGATTCGTGAATATTTAACTGCTCATGGCATCAAATACCAGGAAGTTGAAGGTTATGAAGGTGATGATGTAATTGGAACAATTGCAACTGTCGCTAGTAAAAATCGTTTTAAAGTAAGCATTGTAACTAGTGATAAAGATATGTTGCAGTTAGTAACTGATGAAATCAGTGTTTATTTAACGAAAAAAGGGGTTGGTGAGTTAGAAAAGATCACCCCAGCTAAATTTAAAGAAATGTATGGATTAATCCCTGATCAAATGCGGGATTTAAAAGGGTTAATGGGTGATAAATCCGATAATATTCCCGGAATTCCTGGTGTCGGGGAAAAAACAGCTTTAAAATTATTGAAACAATATCATACCGTTGAAAATCTAAGTGAACATTTAGATGAATTAAAAGGTAAAATGGGTGAAAAGATCAAAACTAATATTGATCAAGGATTATTATCGAAAAAAATTGCAACGATCGTTAAAGACGTTCCCTTTGAGATTGATTTAAATAACTATCGTTATCTTGGTCATGATTATAATGAATTAGCGGATTTTTACCGTCGTTATGGCATGAATTCTTTGCTTAAACGAATGTCAATCAACAACGAAGAAAAACAGCCCGTTAAACAAGTAAGTGTTGAAATCGTTAAAAACTTACCAGTTATTAAACGTGATAGTGCTTTAGTCGTTGGGGTCTATGATTCTAATTATCATCGTTCGTTAATCGTTGGATTTGCGATTTATAACGATAGTGAAGCTTATTATATTGCAATTGAAGATGCTTTGAATTGTACTAATTTTAAAAATTTTATTAACAGCCCGGAAATTGAAAAATATGGTTATGATATAAAAAAATGTATCAATGCTTCTAGATGGCATGGTTTAGAGATTAAAAACTATGTTTTTGATTTACAGTTAGCTTCATATATCTTAAATCCAAGTTTAAAAGATGAAATTCGCAGTGTTTGTGAATACTATGATTACTATGATGTTTATTATGATGAAGAAGTTTATGGTAAAGGGGCTAAAAAGAAAGTTCCCGAAACTGCTAAGGTTGCCGATCATTTAATTAAGCAAGCTAAAGCCATTTATACATTAAAAGATCAGGCAATCGAAAAACTTAAACATGAAAATCAGTATGAATTATATAAAGATGTTGAAATGCCAGTAGCTAAAATCTTAGCTAATATGGAGTATCAGGGAGCTAAAGTTGATTTAAAAGTATTAAAGGAAATGCAAAAACAATTTGGTGGTGAAATCAAAATCTTAGAAACGGAAATTTATGAATTAGCGGGAAAAGAGTTTAATATTTCTTCACCAAAACAGTTGGGTGAGGTTTTATTCGTTGATCTTGGCTTACCAAATGGTAAGAAGACGAAAACTGGTTATTCAACTTCGGTAGAAATCTTAGATAAGATCAAAGGATTCCATCCAATTGTTGAAAAGGTTTTAAAATATCGAACTTTAACTAAATTATATTCAACTTATATTGTTGGCTTACAGGACCAGGTTTTTGTTGATGGCAAGATCCATACGATCTATAATCAAGCTTTAACGCAGACTGGAAGATTATCATCAACGGATCCTAATCTTCAAAATATTCCGGTTAAAACACCGGAAGGGAAATTAATTCGTAAAGCCTTTGTTCCCGAAAATGATTATTTAGTTTCTTTTGATTATTCACAAATTGAATTAAGAGTTTTAGCTCATTTAGCGAATGTTAAATCATTGATCCAGGCTTTTAATGAAGATAAAGATATTCACCGTCATACGGCTAGTGAAGTATTTGGAGTAAGTGAAGACCAGGTTGATGATACGATGCGTCGTAATGCTAAAGCAGTAAACTTTGGTATTATTTATGGAATGTCTGATTTTGGCTTGGCAGAACAAATTGGCGTATCGGTAAATGAAGCACGAAATTTTATTAAAAGTTATTTTGATAATTATCCTGAAATTAAGACATATATGGATAGTAATATCGAATTTTGTAAAAAACATGGTTATGTAACAACGATGCTTAATCGGAAACGGTTTATTCGTGAAATTAATGAAAAAAATTATATGCGTCGTGAACTGGGAAAACGGTTAGCGATGAATACTCCAATCCAAGGTTCGGCAGCGGATATTATTAAAGTTGCCATGATCAAAGTAGATCAGTTATTAAAAAAACATCATTTAAAATCAAAGATGATCTTGCAAGTACACGATGAATTGATTTTTGATGTTTACCAGGATGAATTAGATGAAGTTATGGAAGTTGTATCAAAAGGGATGACTTCGGCAGTTAAGATGAAAGTCGAATTAAAATCTCAAGGTAGTTATGCCGTTAACTGGTACGAATTAAAATAGGAGAAGATTATGCCAGAATTACCAGAAGTAGAAACAGTTAGAAATACGTTAAAGAATTTTGTATTAAATCGTAAAATTGAAGATGTTCAAATAATTTATCCTAAAATTATTGAAGATGATCTAGAAACATTTGTAAGTAGTGTCGTAAATCAAACAATCAAGGACATTGATCGCGTTGGCAAGTTTTTGGTTTTTAAATTAGATCAGATTGCGTTTGTTTCCCATTTACGAATGGAAGGAAAGTATCATTATGTAAATAAAGATGAGCCAATTCAAAAACACGATCATATCATTTTTAAATTAGATAATGGCTATCAGTTACGCTATAATGATACACGAAAATTTGGTCGCATCAAATTAGTAAGTTTAGATAATTATCGAAATGAATTGCCCCTTTCAAAATTGGGTCCAGAACCATTTGCGGCAACAGTAGCCGACCTTTATCCTAAATTACATAAAAGTACGCTGCCAATAAAACATGCCTTGTTAGACCAAAGCATGATTGCGGGAATTGGAAATATTTATGCTAATGAAATTTGTTTTGCCATGGGCTTAAATCCAAGTACACCAGCAAAAAATTTAACTAAAAAAAGTGTTCAGGAGTTAATTGACACCGCTTGTTTAATTTTAAATGAAGCGATTGAACAAGGCGGAACAACGATTCATTCATTTTCAGCTAATGGAATCGATGGGCTATTTCAAGTTAAATTAAAAGCCCATCTGCAAAAAACTTGTTCTATTTGTAAGGGACCAATTAAAAAGATTAAAATCAAAGGTCGGGGAACTTATTATTGCCCGCATTGTCAAAAAAGGAGACGATAATATGATCAACTGGGGAATTATTGGCGCTGGACGAATCGCTCATCGTTTTGCAAATGCGTTTGCAAACGATAATACAAGCTGCTTGTATGCTACTAGTAATCGAACGATGGAAAAAGCTAAACAGTTTCAAGCGCTGCATCATAGCAAAATTGCTTATGATTCTTTCGATGCTATCATCAATGATGAAAACATTGAGGCTATCTATATTGCTTTGCCTCATTATTATCACTATGAATATATTAAAAAAGCCTTGCTGGCTAATAAAAAAGTGCTTGTTGAAAAACCAGCAACAATTTCGTTAGCGCAAATGGAAGAAGTGGCAAAGTTAGCTAAAGATAAACAGGTCTTATTGATGGAAGCAATGAAAACACGTTTTGTTCCGGCTTATCAAAAATTAAACCAATTAATTGATGATGGTATAATTGGTGAAATCAAAGAAATCAAAACTAATTTTTGTTATCCTGGTGAATATGATCCTAATTCCTATTTATATGATCAAAAACAAGGGGGCTGTCTGTTTGATCTAGGTATTTATAATATTGGTTATATCGCTGATTTTATTGAAGATGATTTAAAAAATGTTATCGTTACTAGTAAAAAACATCCTTGTGGGGTGGAAACTTACTTAAATGCTAAATTAGAATTTAATACATCAACTGCAATTATTGAATGTGCAATGGATCGTCAGGGAACTAATGATTTAATTATTGTTGGAAGTAAAGGAACGATTAAGTTAACACCAATTCATCGACCTTTAGATCTGAAAATTAAGTTGAATGATGGAACTAATCAAACAATCCATCTTAATTATTTAATTGATGATTTTTATGGTGAAATTGCTCATTTTAATCGGTTGATCATTGATGGACGTTATGAAAGTCCTATCATGCCGTTATCACAAAGTATTAAGTGTGCTAAGATCTTAGCTAAAATTAAGGAGAAGCTATAATGAAAGTATATGGAATTACAGGCAGTATTGCTACTGGTAAAAGTACTGTAACTAAATATTTAAGGGATAAAGGATATTTAGTTGTTGATAGCGATAAATTAGCTTATGATGCTTTAACGATCGATTTAGAATGTATTGAAAAAACTAAACAGCGTTTTAATTTAACTGGTGATGGAATTGATCGTAAGGCATTAGGTAAAATTGTTTTTAATGATTCCAAAGCAAAAGCTGATCTAGAAGCAATCATTCATCCTTATGTGATTAAAAAAATCAAAGAAACAATCAATGATAATCAAGATCAAGAGCTGATTTTTTTAGATATTCCTTTGTTATATGAAAGTAATTTAGAATATTTATGCAATAAAGTTATCGTTGTATACTTAAATTATCAAAAAGAAGTAAAAAGATTGATGAAACGTGATAATATTGATGAAAAATATGCTAAAATTATAATTAGTAATCAAATAAATATTGAAGAAAAAAAATCACGGGCCGATATTGTTCTTGACAATAATGGAACATTAGAAAATTTATATTTGCAAATCGAAGCAATGTTAGCAGGTAAAGATGATGAGTGAATTAATGAATTGTGATCTTTACAGCGTAAGTGCTACTTATCCTTTAGATATCGTGCATTTAAAAACGCTTCATCTATTATATCAGCCATTAATTGGCAATCAGTCCTGCAGTTTATATTTAACTTTATATAGTGAATTAGATCAGCTTAGTTTAACTAAAGTAGCTAGTTTGCATCAGCGTTTAGTTAAGCTTACTGGTTTGTCATTAAAAGAAATTAATGAAGCCAGTTTAAAATTAGAAGCATTAGGATTAATGGCTAAATATGTTAAAGAAGCAGAGAATAAACGAATTTATTGTTATGCTTTAAAAACACCATTAACACCAGCTAAGTTTTTTAATCATCCAATCTTAAATCCGTTATTAAACAAACGGTTAGGTAAAGAGGAATTTTATCGAACCAAGCTATGTTTTAAATCGGCAGCTTACGATCATCGTGGTTATCAAAATATTACAGCCAAGTTTACTGATGTTTTTGATATAAATTTAGTTGATCAAAATAGTGAAGTGTTAGTGGAAAAGGATTATTTTAATAGTGATTATGGTAAAGTTGAGCTTGAATATGATTTAAGTTTATTTTATCAAAACTTAGCTGATTATCAGATCAAACATTCTAGTATTACTAAAGATGATGAAATATTGATCAAACAGCTTGGAATAATGTATCGTATCAATGCTTTAGATATGCTTTCATTAGTTAAAGAAGCAATGATCAATGATAAATTAAATCACCAGGAGCTTAAAAAAAGGTGTCGTGATTATTTTGATTTAAAAGTTCCGGAAAACTTTAAAGAAATTTATCATCATCAATCACTTGTTCATAAAAGTACTAGTGATGATCAGTCTTTGAATCAGCATATTAAATATTTAGAAACTGTTAATCCTTATCAGTTATTAAAAGATAAACAAGGCGGTCGGGAACCGTTGAAACATGATTTGCAAATAATTGAATCAATCATGACATCATTATATCTAGAACCAGGTGTAATGAATGTTTTAATTGAATTAACACTATCACAATGTGATAATGTTTTATCTCGGGCTTTTATGCAAGCCAGAGCATCGCAGTGGAAACGAAAAAAGATTAATACGGTCAAAGATGCCATTGATGAAGCTAAAGTATATATAAGATATCGTAAAGGTAATTATAGTGATCAAGTGGAAGAGACTAGTGTTAATATGATCGATAATGAAAGTGTCGATGAAAGTGAATTAGATGAATTTTTAAGTCAATTTGAATAGGGGAGATATAATGAAAGACGTCCAAAGTGTTAATCTGTTTATCAATGATGAAAGTTTTAGGAAAAATAAGGAAAATAGTATTAATGAGCTTTTAAGTGATCATAATATTATTAAGGTCTTAAAGCAGTATAACTTGACTAGAGAAGATATTGAAGAAAACTGGATCGAATTTTTGGATTATCAAGAGGATCTGAATTATTGTAAAGGTTGTAGATCATTAAAATCTTGCCCTAAAATATCTAAAGGAATGGTTCGCTGTTTTAATTATGAAAATGAGCAAATTACTTTATCGTTACAGCCATGTGTTTATGGTAAAGCATATTATGCCGATCAAAAGATCATTAGCTCAATTTTACTAAAAAATGTTAGTGATCGAATTTTATTAACTAAACCAAGTGATCTGACAATCAAAAATGATCCGGAAAGTAATGGTAAAGCAGTAATTAAGATATTAAGTGATTATATTAAAAAGCCGCAAACCAAAGGAATCTATCTTTTTGGAACCGGTGGTAGTGGTAAAAGTACTTTAATGGGATTTTTAATCCGGTGTTTGGTAACTGGTGGCAATAAATGCGGTTTTATTCATTTTCCAACTTTTTTGATGGATATCAAAGCTTCGTTTGGAAATGAAGGTGTCAATAACTCAATCGAGTTAATGAAAAATCTTGATTATTTAGTTATTGATGATGTTGGCGGGGAAAATGTGACTTCATGGTCACGTGATGAAATTTTGTCAGCAGTAATCGCTTATCGGCTTCAAAATCAAAAGACGACTTTTTTTACAAGTGAGTATTCTTTTGAAAAGCTAAAAAAGATTTATATGTTGAAAGCTGGCGATAAAGAAAACGTCGAAAGACTAATTTCAAGAATGAAAGCGATAAGCATGCCGGTGGAGTTGAAAGGGAGGGATTTAAGATAAAAATATAATGTAAAAATATGCCATTATTGATGGAAACATCAAAACTTTTGTGTTAAAATGTCTTGGAAATTAATATGAGGTATAAAGGAGGAGAAACAATGGTTAAATGTATTGGTGTATTAACTTCTGGTGGAGACGCTCCTGGGATGAACGCTGCTGTTCGTGCAGTTGCAAGAACATGCTTAAATAAAGGAATTGAAATTTACGGTGTTCGTTTAGGATATAAAGGTTTGCATGAAGGTGAATTTATTAAATTCGATCGTCATAGCACTCGTAATATTATCAATTTGGGAGGAACTATCTTAAAATCAGCTCGTTTCCCAGAATTTAAAGATCCTGAAGTTAGAAAACAAGCCATCGAACAAATGAAAAAAGTTGGAATGGAAGCTTTAGTAGTAATCGGTGGTGATGGAAGCTATAACGGAGCTTTAAAACTTACAGAAATGGGTGTCAACTGTATCGGAATTCCTGGTACAATTGATAATGATATTCCTGATACAGATTTTACAATTGGATTTGATACAGCCTTAAATACAATTGTTGACGCTTTAGATCGTTTAAGAGATACTTCAGGTTCACATCAACGTTGTACTATTTTGGAAGTAATGGGACGTCGTTGTGGTGATCTTGCTATCAATGCTGGAATTGCAGCTGGAGCTGAAATGGTTATTACTAGTGAAATGGGATATGATGAAAATAAAGTAATCGAAGTCTTAAAAACAGCTAAAGCATCTGATAAAAAACATGCTATTGTGGTAATTACTGAACATATTACTGATGTTCATGAACTAGCTAAAAAAGTTGAAGCAGAAACTGGATTTGAAACTCGTGCTAACGTATTAGGACATATGCAACGTGGTGGACGTCCTTCAGCACGTGATCGTGTTTTAGCTTCAAGAATGGGTGTTTATGCCGTTGAATTATTAGAAGCTGGAAAAGGTGGACTTTGCGTCAGTGAAGTACATGGTGAAATTAAAGGTTTAAAAATTGAAGAAGTATTGTCACATAAACGGGCAGTAGACTATGATATTTACGAAGATCTATATAAACTTCGTTAATATAATAAAATGAATGTAAGGTGAGGAATAGGAAATGGTATTTGCATTAAAAGAAAGAAAAAAGAAAACAAGAATTGTATGTACGATTGGACCTGCTAGTGAAGATGAAAAAATGATGCGTAAATTAATCTTAGCAGGGATGAATGTAATGAGATTAAACTTCTCTCATGGTGATTTTGAAGAACATGGTGGAAGAATTAAAACAGCTCGTAAATTAGGTAAAGAATGCAATAAAAATATTGCTGTATTATTAGATACTAAAGGACCAGAAATTAGAACTGGTAATTTTGTTGGGGGACAAACTGAGTTTAAAAAAGGCCAAGTATCAGTGATCACTACTGAAGATATTGAGGGAACAAGTGATCGTTTTACAATTACTTATAAAGAATTATATAAAGATGTTAAACCAGGTGGATTTATTTTAGTAAACGATGGTCAAGTAGAATTATTAGTTGATCATGTTGAAG
>NZ_JAGHEW010000250.1 GCF_017889095.1 Thomasclavelia sp.
AAAGGCTATAAATAATTTAAAAATTTAGAAATCTGCAATTAAAAGCAGTTTTCTTTTTGTTTTTAGCAAAAGATGAGCCCTAATGAACCCCAATGACCTTTAATGAGCCTGTCAAGTGTGCTATTATAGTAATGTGAATTTTTCTAAAAAGTTCATGGACCAGTTTCTAATGGTTAGTTTCTAAGGATACCAGTTTCTAAAATGCTTTTTTTCACATATCTTTTCCCCTTTTTACATAATAAAGAAGAGCTTCCCCCAAGGCTCTTTTTTGTTTAATGTGTCGTTTTATGTAGGATTATGTGATATAATTAAGTATCATAAAATATGGGGAGATAGAAAAATGGAAACTAAACCAGTAAAGAAAAGAATTAATTTTTATCAAATTCAAGCAGAAAAAAATATTAATAAAAATGAAGAAAAGCTAACTTATAAAGAAATTAAAGATTTTTTTGATGATGTGTATTCTGATTTAAAAACAAATAAAGATGGATACAAATATGAATATTTTGAAACATTTGAAAAATATATGATTGAATACATTGTAATGAATGAAAAAGAGATGTTTGTACGAATAGGAAAAGAAACACCTGAAAATGTCATAGGAAAAAGAAATCATGATACTGGTAATTTGTCAAACATAGAATTAGATAATGGGGAAACAATTGAAACGTATACTTATTTATATGTAGATTTTGAAAATTGTATAATGTCCTTTCTAATGTTATCTGGTGCTCCAAGCAGAGTTGTTTTTGAAAAGTATTTAAATTCTATTGATCAAACAATAACTTTTGATTGTACGCCAATAACTACGAATAATATTTTAGAAAAAATTATTAATAAATCAATATTGGGAACTATACAATATAGCTACTGTAATCCTAAAGAAAATGTTTTAAAGGATATTCCTGGAGTAACAGATACTGTTTTAGATTCGTTAAATATAAATAAGAGTACTATTTCAGTAAGTTTAGCACCTCCTAGGAATAAATCACTTACAAGACGTGCGGCTGAGTTACTGAAAATAAAAGATGATTTGGAGCAACTGCACAATAATGATTTAAAAAAGATTTCTATAAATGCAAGAGATGAAGATGAAACAATGGTAACATATAATTTATTAGACTATAAATTTAATAGCTATGTTTCAATTCAAATGATTAATACTTTAAATGAAAATGATTTTAAAAAGATTATTATACATGCATATAATAAACAAAAAAAAGATTTATGTAATCATATAAGAGATTAATAAACATAAAAATAGATAAACTATAAAGGAGGGGATGATATTGTGGACAAAATTAAATTTTTAATATGCATTTCGCTCTTTATAATAGGATTTGTCTTATTAGTTGTTTCTAAAAAAAAGAATTATCAACAAATATATATGTATAGAACTATAGCGTATGTCTTGTTTTTATCAGCATTATTTTATATGTTTAATGAATATATTAATATTAAAAAAATTAGTAATTTACTAGAGACACTTACTACAATATCTGCTACAATTGCCGGTTTTGTATTTTCAGGAATATCAATTATTTTTGCTCTTTTGAATGTAGAATATGTTAATTCATTGTTCAAAAATAACTTTCTGGATAAAGTATTCTATAAAGCGTATATAGTGGTTATATTGTCATTGATAGATATTGCTTTGTATGTATTGATAAATCAATTTAGTATGGCTAGCTATAATATACTGATTTTATTTTATTTGTATATCTTTTGGTTATCTATATTACTATACATGCTTATGATTTTTGATTTTATAAAAGTAATAAAAAGAGTTAAGAAAAAAATCAAATGACAATACTATTTTTAATTTTATAGGTATAAAAGTCTTCCACAATAACTTAAGATTTACAACTTGTGAAGTGTAGAATGATCTGGGGTAAAATGTTCCCCATATTTTGTAAATAATAAATTAGAGTTACTACAAGTTATTTTGTAGCGACTCCATACCCACTGTTATTTTAAATACTCAATATTTTGATTAACCACTTATTAGTGGTTTTTCTTTTGCTCAAAAACACAATCAGGAGGTGGTGAAAATGACTTGAAAGAAAAATATGAACTTGCTTATGAAGATTATTTAGCCGGTATGAAATACAAAGACATAGCAGCTAAATACCAGGTATCGGTAAGTGCAGTCAAGTCATGGAAGAGCCGCTACTGGAAAGAAAAAAAGTTGCAACCAAAAAAGACAAAGGTTGCAACCAAAAAGGTCGCAAAACAGATTGCCAAAAAGATAGCAAATGAAAGTGAGCTGGATGAAAAACGCCAGCTTTTTTGCATTTACTACCTTAAGTATCATAATCAGGTTAAAGCTTATATGAAGGTTAATCCTAAAGCAAAATATGAAAGTGCATGTGTGATGGCAAGCAGGTGGTATAAGGAGCCTGAAATCCAGGAAGAAATAAACCGGCTGAAAAAGGAACTTTATGCTGATGCACTTCTTGATCCGCAGGATATAGTTCAAAAATATATCGATATTGCTTTTGCGGATATTACGGATTATGCCAGGTTTAAAGGCGGATATGTTGAACTGAAAGACAGTGAGTATGTTGACGGTACGATAATCCAGGAAGTGAGCCAGGGAAAAAACGGTGTTTCAATTAAATTCAATGACCGTATGAAAGCTTTAGACTGGCTGACTAAACACATGAACATCGCAAATGATGAACAGAAAGCCAAGATCGAACTTATCAAAGCCCAGACTAAAAAGCTTGCTGTTAACGATGATAACAGTGATCCTGAAGATGACGGATTCCTTGAAGCGCTGAATGCATCAGCAGGAGATGACTGGCAGGATGAAGAACAGTAGAGCGTTATTTAAATTTAAACCGTTCAGCAAGAAGCAGCGAAAGGTACTTAACTGGTGGTGTTCAGGGAGTCCGGTAAAAGACAAAGACGGTATTATATGTGACGGTGCGATCCGTTCGGGGAAAACTGTTGCTATGGCACTGTCTTTTGTAATGTGGGCAATGGAAAGCTTTGATGGAGAGAATTTTGGAATGGCCGGAAAGACTATCGGTTCTTTCAGACGAAATGTTCTTGCAGTATTGAAGCTTATGCTTAAGACCAGGGGTTATAAAGTTACTGATCATCGTGCTGACAACATGCTTACAGTCACGAGAAACGGTGTTACTAACTACTTTTATATTTTTGGCGGCAAGGATGAACGCTCCCAGGACCTTATCCAGGGTATTACACTTGCGGGAATGCT
>NZ_JAGHEW010000251.1 GCF_017889095.1 Thomasclavelia sp.
CAATGCAGGAAAGTATGTTACAAAAACAGATCATGACAAAATATGGTCAAGATGAAAGTAAATGGTTAGAAAGCTTAACAGTAAAACAGTTAGAAATGGTCACTGAAGAAATACTGAAAGAAATAACATTAGATGAGCTAAAAAGCAAAGTAGAAAAGTAAGTAAAGACAGCATAAGCTGTCTTTTACTAGTTTATAAATTATATATTTGCATGGCTACACCATCAGCCATTATTTTAAATCCATATTTTTGATAAAAAGATGTATTTTTACTTTCCTCAGGCATTATCTCAATATAAAGATAGTCTTTGCATATTTTTTGATTATTTCCATCATCGTTCTGGCAATTCCACAATCTCGATAATTAGAATCGACCAAAACATAATTGATATGGATACAAGGAATAATTACTTGAAATATAGTTTAAAAAAATCGGATGTTAAACTTGTTTATCTATTGTAGTCAAAAAAGAATATTTTGTGTATAATCATCAAGTGCTTTTATTAACTCACTTTATTAGTGAGTTTTTTCTTTGGTAAAAATATTACCGCTTCTGTAATTCAAATTTGAAAGCGCTTTTTATATACTGATAGTTGTCAAAGGGAGGAAAAAAAGAATGAAATTTATCATGTCACTATTAGAAAAATATTTAATGCCTTTTTCTAATAAAATAACTGCAAACAAATTATTAAATGCAATCAAAGATGCCTGCATCTTAACCAGCCCATTTACAGTAGTTGGTTCACTGGCAGGTCTTATTAGTCAACAAGCCACTTATTGGTTTGGTGAATGGGGTGTATCATTAGATGGGCCATTAGGAAGTGTGATCAATACATTTTCAAATATTAATACCGTAGCTATGGGAATGACAGGATTAGTTGTTGTTTTAGCTTCAGCTTACAATTATGCGTCTTTATTGAAAGGAAATAAACCTGGCGATAAATGTGTGCCATTAGTTGCTGCTATCGTTTCATTAATTGCTTATATTGCAACTATACCTAATGCAATTAATGTTGGTGATTCAACTATTACTGCTTTCCAAATTAATTTCTTTAACTATGAAGGAATGTTTACAGGAATGGTAATTGGTTTATTATCATCATATTTATATTATCATTTAGTTAATTCTAAATATACAATTAAGTTACCAGGTCAAGTACCGCCAATGGTTTTAAATTCATTTTTATCGATTATTCCATTTTTCGTTATTATGGTAGTTTTCTCAGCTTTAAAAGAAGTTGTCTTAGTACTTGGCTTTGCTTCAATTCAAGAATTATTTACACAATTTATTATTACACCACTTAATGGTATTGGAACTGGATTACCAGCCGTAATCTTAGTAATTATTATCATGCAATTATTATGGTTTTTCGGAGTTCATGGTTTTTCAATTATGTGGGGCTTAATTTCAGTATTATGGATGCCAATTTTCTATGAACATATTCAAATTTTTGTGGAAACTGGTTCTTTTGATAAAATCACTCAAGTAGCTCCAAATACATTATGTAATGTTTATGCGATGATCGGTGGTTCAGGATCAACTTTAGCTTTAGTAGTTTTATTATTAGTTCTTGGTAAAAAAGGATCAGCTGAACGTTCAATTGGTAAAGTAGCGATTATTCCCGGTTTATTTGGAATTAATGAACCAGTAACATTTGGGTTACCAATCGTTTTAAACCCAATTATGTTTATTCCATTTGTCTTTGTACCAGTAGTAAATGCTATCATTGGTTACTTTGCAACATCATGGGGCTTAGTAAATCATTTAGTTGTTTTAAATTCAGGAGTAGAACCAATTTTTGTCAATGCCTGGGTACTTGGTGCCTTTACAATTAGTCCGGTAATCTTATGTGTAGTTTTATTTATTGTTGATTTAGTGTTATATTATCCATTTGTGAAACTACAAATTAAACAAAATAGTATGGAAGCAGAAAGTGAGGGAGTAGCTCTTGAGTAAGATACATTTTATCCCTCATGTGCACTGGGATCGTGAATGGTTAAGATCAAGTGATGCTTCAAGAATTAAATTAGTTTATTTTTTCGATCGTTTAATTGAAGTTTTTGAAAACGATCCAGAAATGAAAAACTTTACTTTTGATGGTCAAACAGCCGCACTAGAAGACTATCTGGCAATCAAACCGCAACAAAGAGATAAAATTGCTGAATTAGTCAAAGATAGAAAATTACTCATTGGACCTTGGTATGTTCAGCCTGATATGATCATTCCTTCAGGTGAAGCCTTAGTTAGAAACTTACTATTAGGTTCTAAATACGCTAAAAACTTAGGTCATTGTATGAATGTTGGTTGGGTACCAGATGCTTTTGGGCAAAATCGAATCACTCCATATTTATTTAAACAATTAGGATTAGAGGGTGTTTATGCATGGCGTGGATTTGATTATGACTGTTTAGAAGATTCAATCTTCTGGTGGAAAGGAAATGATAATACCGTATTACCAGCTGTTCATTTTGCTTTAGGATATGGTTTCTACCGTGGTTTTCCTGAAGATTATGTAGATGTAAAAAAAGATGTTGATAATTTTGTTTCTAAATTAAAACCACGTTATCAAGATGGTGAAATCTTATATATGTTAGGAAGTGATTATGCTTTCTATCGCAAACATAGTACTAAAATGATTAAACAGTTAAACGAAGATGGCTATGATTGTAAAATTACTAATCCTGAAGATTATTTAAAAACAGTTTTCCAGGCTGCTAAAGACAATCAGCATCAATTAACGGTTTACGAAGGTGAAGCTCGTAGTGCTACTTTAGGAAGAATTCATGCGGGAATTACGTCAACTCGAATTGATATTAAAAATGCGATGCGCTATTATGAAACATTAATGGCTAAAGTTGTTGAACCAATGATCAGTATTACGCGTAATTTAGGTGGTTATTGCGATCAAGAGTTAATTAATTATTTTTGGAAAATTATTTTCAAAAACCAGTTCCATGATTCTATTTACAGTTCATCACCAGAAAGTGTTAATCATACTGTTGAAAATCGTTTATTGAATTTACGTCATGGATTAAACGAATTAATTTGGATGAATTTCCGTTATTTATCAGAAAAAGCGGATTTAAGCAGTTTACAAGAAAACGAAGATATCCTAGCTTTATTTAACACATTACCATATAAGCGAGATGACTATGCTTTTATAAGTATGATCGTTAAAGATAAAGATTTTGTCTTAAAACGATTTGATGGCAGTATCGTACCTTATCAGTTAGTAAATGAAATTGAAGATACTTGTCATGATGTTGAATATTATAATGGGATGGAAAATTTCCATGATGCCGGTGAAGTATTAGAAGGAACTAAATACAAAGTCCAATTAAAAATTAATACGGCTTTTTTACCAGCTATGGGTTATGAAATCTTAAAGGTTTGCTTTAATAATAAACCGACGGAAACGATCAGTGGTGATGTTACGGTTTTTGATCATGGCATGGAAAATGCATATCTTAAAATTGTCATCGAAGCCAATGGTACAATTACAGCTACTAATAAATTAACGAATCAAACTTATCATCAATTAAATCGCTTTGTAGAAAAAGGAGATGATGGTGATGAATATAATTATTCACCATGTGTAGATGATAAGGAAATATTGATAAGTGATGCTAAACCAGTAATTACTTTGATTGAATCATCACCAATAGAAGCTAAATATCGAATTGTTTATGATGTTAAAGTACCTGAAAAAGTAGTTGATCATCATCGTAGTCAATCATTAAAAGATTTAAGAATTATTAGTGATGTATCATTAAAAGCTAGACAACAAACAATTGATTTTAAAACAACGATTGAAAACCATTCTAGTGATCATATTGTTAGAGTTACTTTTGATGATTTATATCAAGCAAGTAAAAACTGCAGTCAAGATCAGTTAGGAACAATTATTAGGGATAATGTTATTAAAAATCAATTGGGATTAGAAAACGGGGCAACTGAATATGTTTTACCAATCTATGCAATGCAACGTTTTGTTAAACTGGATCATGATCAAGCTATCATGTCTTTGCTTTCTAAAGGTCCTTTAGAGTATGAAATTGAAAATAATCAGCGAATTTGTTTAACATTACTTCGCAGTGTTGGTAAATTTGGAAAAGCTGATTTATTGATTAGACCTGGAAGATCATCAGGGTATCGGATGGATACACCATCATCACAATTAATAGATAAAGTAATTACTAGTGAATATGCTATCTTTTTAGGAACTAATGATCAAATGTCTAAAATGATTAGGGACGCAGAAATATATAATACACCAGTTCAAAGCCGTTATTTAAATGATCTTAGTCGCAAACAAAATGATCATTTATCATGGCAAAATAGTATTTTAGAATTAGACGATCGAGTAGAACTAATGGCCTATAAACAAGTAGAGGCCGGAAAAGCATCATCACTTAGAATTTTAAATAATCGTGATGAGGATGTCTTTGATGTTATGATCAAAGTTGCAATAAATCAAAAATGTTATTTATCAAATGTTCAAGAAGAGAAGTTAACTGAATTAGAAAATCATAATGGTCAAATTTGTCTTAAAAAAATTAGTGCGAATACCTTTGTTACTGTTATAATAGAGTAGATTTTTTCTACTCTATTTAAAGTATGAAGGGATGATAAAAATGAGTTTAATCAAAAATTTTCAACAGTATGGAAATAATCTTACTGAATTAGAAATCGAATCATTTCAAAAACTATTAGCTTTTGAAAACTTACAACCTAGTTTAACCATTTCATCACTAGCGGAAGCATTGAATGTTTCTACAACAACAATCTTTAGGATGGTTAAAAAACTTAATTATAAAACATTTATGGATTTTCGTTATGATCTTTTATATCATCGTCAAGATGAGTTTGTCTATAATGCAACTGATGAAAATATCATTGATGTAATGGAAAAAGAAATTCGTGATACGATGACGATGCTTAAAAATATAGAGATTGATGAAATGATCAAAGATATTATTAACGCTAAAAGTGTACTGATTTGTTCTTCAGGAATGAATAAATATGTCGCTAAGATTTTAGCAGTTAAATTAAGTTTATATGGAATTAGAACGATTTATCCAGATGATAGCTGGTTTTTGTATCTGGAAGCTAATAATTTAACGAAAGATGATTTTGTGATTGTTTTATCACGAAGCGGAACAACACCCGCAATTCTTGATGTAATGAAAAATGCTAAACTTAGTGGCTGTAAAATGTTATTGATTACTGAACATAAAAATTCACCAATGAATCAATTAGCTGATCATACTATGAATGTATCACTAAGTGAAGATGAAGGTTATGATATTGATTCAAGACTGCATATTCATCTTGCAATTGAATATTTATTACGTAAGTTAGTTAATCAATATTTGTACAATAAAAAATATTTATAAATAAGCAGGAAAATAGAGATGATAGAAAAAATTGTTGAACAAATGACATTAAAGGAAAAAGTTGGTCAATTGAACCAGCATTTATATGGCTGGCAATGTTATCAAAAAGTTGATGACCACTATGAATTAACGGATTTATTTAAAAATCATGTAAAAGAATATGGTGGGGTGGGAGCCATTTATGGAATCATGCGCGCTGATGCCTGGAGCCAAATCGACAATCAAAATGGGATATCAAGGCAAGATAGTTTAAAAGTAGTAACAATGATCCAGGAATATATTAAGAAACATTCTAGATTTAAGATTCCCGCTTTAATTAGTGAAGAATGTGTTCATGGGCACATGGCTTTAAAAAGTCCTGTTTACCCAGTTTCTTTGGCAATCGGATCATCTTGGAATGTTGATTTGATGAAACAAATCACGCAAAATGTAAGTAATGAATTAGCTTGTAAAGGTGGTAATCTAGCTTTATTTACGGGTTTTGATGTTTTGCGTGATCCGCGCTGGGGCAGAAGTGAGGAATGCTTTAGTGAAGATCCTTATTTAACTAGTGCTATGACCAAAGCAGCGATCAAAGGCTTTAATCAAGATGATAATGGGGTAACGCCGGTTTTAA
>NZ_JAGHEW010000252.1 GCF_017889095.1 Thomasclavelia sp.
ATGAAAACGGTAATTATTATTTTATTGAGATGAATACCCGAATTCAGGTAGAACATCCGATTACTGAAATGGTTACGGGTGTTGATATTGTCAGAGAACAAATTAGAATTGCCGCTAATCAAAAATTGACTTATAAACAAAGTGATATTCAGTTAAATGGTCATGCCATTGAATGTCGAATTAATGCGGAAAATCCTCGTGAAGGCTTTAGACCTTGTCCTGGAGTGGTCAATAGTGTGCATTTACCAGGAGGACCTGGGGTAAGAATTGATACTACTTTATATCAAGGTTATCGGGTTTCTTCACATTACGATTCAATGATCGCTAAAGTAATTGTTCATGGTTCTAATCGTTTAGAAGCGATTCGCCGGATGCGTCGAGTATTAGCGGAATTGGTAATTGATGGAATTGATACTAATCAGGAATTACAATATCTGATTTTACATTCTAGTGAATACGTTAAGGGTAATTTCGATACTAGTTTCATTGAAAATAATTTAGATAAGCTGGTGAGATAATAGATGGAAGAAATATTTAAGAAAAGAAAAGAGAAGCTGGATTTATTTAAATCGCTTCGTAAAAAAATACAAAATAATCGAAGAATCGATGTACCAGAGGGTTTATATACAAAATGTGACGGCTGTGGGGAAACTGTTTTAACAGCCGATTTAAAAGAAAATTATTATGTTTGTCCTAAATGTGGTGCGCATTTAAAAATGCGCGCGCATACAAGATTAAAAATTCTCTATGATGGGGGTAAATATAGAGAATTATATCGCAATGTGCAATCAAATGACCCATTAATGTTTCCGGGTTATAAAGAAAAGTTAAAACAGTTAAAAGAAACGACTCATTTAGATGAAGCAGTAGTTTGTGCTACTGGTAAAATTGATGGTCGTAAAGTGGTAACTTGTGTTATGGATTCCCGCTTTTTAATGGGAAGTATGTCTGGCGCTGTTGGTGAAAAAATTACTCGTGCCATTGAACATGCAACTAAACGTAAAGCTCCATTGATTATTTTTACTACTTCTGGTGGAGCGAGAATGCAAGAGGGAATCATTTCTTTAATGCAAATGGCTAAAACTAGTGCCGCTTTAGCTAAACATAATGAAGCGGGATTATTATATATATCATATATTACGCATCCAACTACTGGTGGGGTAACGGCTTCATTTGCAATGCTAGGTGATATCATTATTGGTGAACCAAAAGCATTAATTGGTTTTGCCGGACCTCGGGTAATTGAATCAACGATCAAACAAAAATTGCCTGAAGGTTTCCAAAGAACCGAGTTTATGTTGGAACAGGGATTTATTGATTTAATTGTAGAGCGTCCTAAAATGCGAGAAACAATTATTAAGTTATTAAAAATGCATAGTCGGGGGGTTCAATAATGTCATTACAAGAAAAAGAAATTAAAATAAAAGAAATTGAACTTGAGTTATTAAAATTAAAGGAAGATCAGGAAGTTGATCATACTTTGCAAATTAAAGATTTAGAAAATACTAAGGCTAAATTAGAAAAAGAAGCATATCAAGATATTAGTGCTTATGATCGTGTTTATTTAGCTCGTAAAGCTGATCGTCCTAATGTTTATGAATACATTGATAATTTATTTGATGAGTTTATTGAGTTACATGGTGATCGTTATTATAAAGATGATGGTTCAATCGTTGGTGGACTAGCTATCTTTAATAAGATTCCTTGTACTGTCATTGGACATTTAAAAGGGAGAACGCTTGAAGAAAATATTAAGTGTAATTTCGGGATGTCTTCACCAGAGGGCTATCGTAAAGCATTGCGATTGATGAAACAGGCAGAAAAGTTTGATCGTCCAATTATTACTTTTGTCGATACGCCAGGGGCTTATCCAGGGTTAGAAGCTGAACGAAATGGAATTGGTGAAGCAATCGCTAAAAACTTAATGGAAATGTCACGCTTAAAAGTACCAATTATTGTAATTGTCATTGGTGAAGGTGGTAGCGGCGGTGCCTTAGGATTAAGTGTTGGTGATCGCATGGTGATGTTAGAAAATAGTGTTTATTCGGTTTTATCACCAGAAGGTTTCTCATCAATTTTATGGAAAGATAAAGAAGGAAAACGGGTTCAAGAAGCAGCTGAGTTAATGAAATTAACGGCACAAGATCTTTATCAGTTAAAGATTATTGATAAAATCATTCATGAACCACGTGGTGGTATTACTAAAAAGCCTGAATATGTTTATAAACGGCTTAGAATATATTTACGAGACACTTTAGAAGAATTGATGAAGTTATCAAAATCATCACTAGTAAATAAACGTTATCAAAAATATCGAGAAATGGGTAGGATAACGAATGACTAATCGTGATATTTTAACTCGTGAGTTAATTAATCATCTATTTGTCCGGCTGTTTAATCAGATTTTAGATATTGAAAGTAAGTATATGGTTGCTCATGGGGTTGAGGATCTAAGTATTTCAGAATTGCATATCATTGATGCAATCAGTTCTTTATCAAAGCCGACAATGTCAACGATTGCTTCTAAAGCGACTTTGACTAACGGTACAATTACAACAGCGATTAAAAAGTTAGAAGCTAAGGGTTATGTAAAACGCTATAAGGATCAAAATGATCGCCGGATCATTAGGGTCGAACTAACAGCCATGGGCAATCGTGTTTGTAAAGTACATAGTGAATTTCATGAAGAAATGGTTAGTCGAGTTTGTGAGGACAGTAATGTTTTAGATGATGAGCTGCTGATTAAATCATTGCAGCAATTAGTCTATTTCTTTGAAGATGTCAAAGAAAGATATTAGGAGATTTATATGGAAGGAATAAAGATATTATCCACAGGTTATTATGCTCCCCAAAAAGTTCTTGATAACTTTGATTTAGAAAAAATGGTGGAAACTTCAGATGAATGGATCGTTTCAAGAACGGGAATAAAAAAACGGCATATTAGCGATGGTGAAGATTGTTTAGAACTTGCCTATAAGGCAGCTACAAAAGCCTTAGAAAAGGTTGATAAAAGCAAAATTGGATTAATTATTTGTGCTACTATGACACCTGATTATTTCACTCCGAGTACAGCTTGTTTATTACAAGAAAAATTAGGTTTGAATGACCAGGAAGTAATGTGTTTTGATTTAAGTGCTGCTTGCAGCGGTTTTGTTTATAGTTTAACTGTAGCACATTCATTATTACAAAATATGGGCGATAAATATGCTTTGGTAGTAGGCAGTGAAGTGATTTCTAAAATCATTGATTTTACTGATCGTAATACTTGTGTGTTATTTGGTGATGGGGCTGGAGCTGTTGTTGTTTGCAGGGGTCCAGGAATGTTTGCCAGCTATTGCAATTCTACTGGTAATTTAAGTGCTTTAAAAGCACCGGCAATTAATCAAGAAGATCAAAATTCGTATTTAACGATGGCTGGTCAGGAAGTATTTAAATTTGCAGTTAAAGTAATTCCGGAAAGTATTAAGATGATTTTAGAAAAAACAGGATTGGAATTTGACGATATTGATTATGTAGTTTGTCATCAGGCTAATTATCGGATTATCAAAAATGTATATAAGAAAATGAAAGCCAATCCTGAAAAATTTTATATGAATTTACAAGAATATGGAAATACTTCAGCAGCTAGTATCCCATTAGCTTTAGGTGAGATGGATGCTAAGGGATTATTAAAAGCTGGTGATAAAATTATTTGTGTAGGTTTTGGTGGCGGTCTAACTTGGGGCGCAACATTGATAGAATGGAGTTAGAAGATGAAATTAAATGAATTATTAGGAATTGAATACCCGTTAATTCAAGGGGGAATGGCAAATATCGCTACTGGTGAGTTTGCTGCAAGTGTATCTAATGCCGGAGCATTAGGATTAATTGGTGCTGGGGGAATGGACACAGCAACATTAAAAAAGAATATTGAAATTTGTCGTCAATTAACAGATAAACCATTTGGTGTTAATATCATGTTAATGAATCCATGTGCTGATGAAATGGCGCAATTAGTAATTGAAGAAAAAGTACCAGTAGTTACAACTGGAGCTGGAAATCCGGGTAAATATGTAGCTGCCTGGAAAGAAGCAGGAATTAAAGTTTTACCAGTAGTACCTAGTGTAACTTTAGCTAAGCGATTAGAAAAATATAATGTTGATGCAATCATCGTAGAAGGAACGGAAGCTGGAGGTCATATTGGTGAACTGACAACAATGGCTTTAGTACCTCAAGTAGTAGCTGCTGTTAACGTACCAGTTATTGCAGCAGGTGGAATTGCTTCAGGAAAACAAGTATTAGCTGCTTATGCATTAGGTGCTTGTGGGGTACAAGTAGGAACATGTTTATTAGCTAGTGAAGAATGTCCGATTCATGATAACTATAAACAAGCAATTTTAAAAGCTAAAGATACTAGTACAACAGTTACTGGAAGAATTGCGGGAACACCAGTTAGAATTATTAAAAATAAAATGGCCAAAGAATATATCAAGCGTGAAAAAGAAGGCGCTGGAATGGAAGAATTAGAAAAATATACTTTAGGTTCCCTTAGAAAAGCGGTATTTGATGGTGACATTGATACAGGATCATTAATGGCTGGACAAGTAGCTGGAATGGTTAGTGAAATTAAGCCGGTTAAGACAATTATCGAAAATTTATTTGCGGATTGTAACAAAGAACTAAAAAGATTAGAAAGTGAGTTTTAATGATGAAAAGTGTTTGCATAGGTGATATGACGTTAGAAGTACCAATTATTCAAGGGGGAATGGGTGTTGGTATTTCTCTTGGAAACTTGGCAGGACACGTAGCTAAAAACGGTGGTATGGGGGTTATTTCCACTGCTCATCCAGGATATCGGGCACCTGATTTTGAAAAGAGTCCAACTGAAGTAAATATGCGCGAACTGGCTAATGAAATAAAAAAAGCCAAAGAGATTGCTAAGGGAAAAGGAATGGTAGCGATCAATGCGATGGTGGCAATCACTGATTATGCTCAAATGGTTGAAGTAGCAATCAAAAATAAAATTGATGCGATTATTTCTGGAGCGGGGTTACCAATGAACTTACCTAGTTTTGTTAAAGGAACTAAGGTAAAAATTGCTCCAATTGTATCTAGTGGTAAAGCTGCTAAATTGATCTGTAAGACATGGGATCGTCGCTTTCAGGTGGCACCTGATTTTATTGTGATTGAAGGTAGTGAAGCTGGAGGTCATTTAGGATTTCATAAAGAAGATGTTTTGAATAAAACAACAGCTAAATTAGCGGATATTTTTAAAGAAGTTAAAGAAACAATTAAACCGTTTGTTGAAAAGTATCAAAAAGAAATTCCGATTTTTGTTGCTGGTGGTATTTATGACGCTAAAGATATTAAAGAGTTTGTTGAACTAGGTGTTGATGGAGTGCAAATGGCAACTCGTTTTATTTGCACTGAAGAATGTGATGCTGACATTAAATATAAAGAAGCGTTTATCAATGCTAAAAAAGAAGATATTGAATTAGTTAAATCACCAGTAGGAATGCCGGGAAGAGCAATCATGACGAAATTAACTAAGCGGTTAAAAAATGATGAACGAATTCCTGTTAAAAGATGTTATAACTGTTTAATACCGTGTGATGTTAAAACAACACCATATTGTATTAGTGGAGCATTAATTAATGCGGTTAAAGGAAATCTTGATGATGGTTTAGTTTTTAGCGGTAGCAATGGGTATCGTAATGATAAAATTGTAACTGTCAAAGAATTGATGGATGAGTTAAAGGAAGGTTTTGAATAATGGGAAAAATTGGATTTGTATATGCTGGTCAAGGCAGCCAGGTAGTTGGTATGGGTAAATCTTTTTATGATAATTATCAAGTAGCTAAAGATGTTTTTGATCAAATTGATCTAGATATTGATGTTAAAAAGTTATGTTTTGAAGGACCAATTGAAGAACTTTCAAAAACAAGTAATACTCAGCCTTGTATGGTAGCTGTTGCGGTTGTAGCAACTAAGCTATTAAAAGAAAACGGAATTACACCTGACTATGTTGCCGGACTTAGTTTAGGAGAATATTCAGCTTTAAATGCAGCCGGTGTTTTAGATGATCAAACAGCAATCAATTTAGTGCGTTTCCGTGGTCAAGCGATGGAAGAAGCCGCTAAGGGAATTGATAGTAAAATGATTGCCATCATTGGTTTAGATCGTGATTTATTAAATGAAGCGGTAAATGAAGCTAGTGATTTAGGAGTAGTATCAATTGCTAACTATAATTGTCCGGGACAATTAGTAATTGGTGGTGAAGCGGCTGCGGTAACTAAAGCTAGTGAATTAGCGTTAGAAAAAGGAGCTCGTCGTGCTATTCCGCTAAATACTAGTGGACCTTTCCATACGAAATTATTAGAACCAGCAAGTGCTAAATTAAAAGAAAAATTTACTAGCGTAGCTTTTAATGAAATGCAAATACCAGTAATTTTCAATAGCACTGCTAAAGAATTAGAAGCTGATAAAACAGTTGCTCAAATGTTAGAAAAACAAGTAATGTCTTCAGTATATTTTGAAGATAGTATTCGCTATATGCTAGCAAACGGTGTTGATACAATCGTGGAAATTGGACCTGGCAAAGTATTAACTGGTTTTGTTCGTAAAATTGATCGTAAAATAAAAACATATCAAGTTGAAGATCAAGCAACACTTGAAAAAACATTAGCGGGATTAAAAGGAGAATAAGATGAAATTAAAAGATAAAGTAGTTTTAGTAACTGGAGGAGCTCAAGGAATCGGTAAAGAAATTTGTTTTGCCTGTGCTCGTGAAGGAGCTAAAATCGTAGTTAATTATATTGATATTGGGGATAATAAACAAATCGCAATGGATACCAAAGCTGAACTTGAAGCAATCGGTGCAACAGTTATGTTAGCTAAAGCTAATGTAGCTTCTTTTGAAGAAACTGGCGCAATGGTTAAAGAAATTATCAAAGAGTTTGGTAGAATTGATGTTTTAGTTAATAATGCTGGTATTACTAAAGATAATTTATTAATGCGCATGAAAGAAAGCGATTTTGATGCTGTTGTTGATGTTAACTTAAAAGGAACATGGAACTGTATGAAACATGTAACTAAGATCATGATGAAACAACGTTATGGAAGAATTATTTCGATGTCTTCAGTAGTTGGTGTAATGGGAAATGCTGGACAAGTTAACTATGCAGCAACAAAATCTGGAATTATCGGGATGACGATGTCATTAGCTCGTGAAGTAGGTAGCCGTGGTATTACTGTAAATGCTGTTGCTCCTGGATTTATTAAAACAGCAATGACAGAGGTATTACCTGAAGAAGTTAAAGAAAGCATGATGAAACAAATTCCTTTAGGTAATTTTGGAGAAGTTAGTGATATTGCAAATACAGTAGTTTTCTTAGCAAGTGATGATGCTAAATATATAACTGGTCAAACGATTCATGTTGACGGCGGAATGGCAATGTAAGGAGAGAAGCAGATGAAAAGAAGAGTTGTTGTAACAGGAATAGGTGCAATTAACGCCATCGGTCATAATGTTGAAGAAACTTGGAAAAGCATTAAAGATGGTGTTTGTGGAATTAGCGAAATTACTAATTATGATAATTCCCTTACAAAAGTTAAAATTGCTGGTGAAGTAAAAGATTTCAATGTAGCTGATTATCTTGATAAAAAATCAGCTCGTAAAATGGATCGTTTTACTCAATTTGGAGTAATTGCTTCAAGAGAAGCATTTAAGGATTCTGGATTAGAATTAGATAAAATTGATGCTGATCGTTTTGGTGTAGCGGTTTCTAGCGGTATTGGTGGTATTGGTACAATTGAAAAAGATCATACTAAAGCTTTACAAAAAGGGCATGATCGAGTTTCACCATTTTTCGTACCAATGGCAATTACTAATTTAGCTGCTGGTAATATTGCTATTGATTTAGGGGCTAAAGGGATGTGTACTTGTCCAGTTACTGCTTGTGCTGGTGGTACTAATGCAATTGGTGATGCTTTTAGAAATATTCGTGATGGTTATTTAGATATTATGGTAGCTGGTGGTGCGGAAGCTAGTATTACACCATTAGGTGTTGGTGGCTTTACATCAATGAAAGCTTTATGTGATAATAACGATCCTGCTCGCGCATCAATTCCATTTGATGCTAATCGTAGTGGTTTTGTTATGGGTGAAGGAGCTGGAATTTTAGTTCTTGAAGAATTAGAACATGCTAAAGCTCGTGGCGCTCATATTTATTGTGAAATGGTTGGCTATGGGGCTAGCTGTGATGCTCATCATATTACTGCACCATTAGATGATGGTTCCGGTGGTGCTAAAGCGATGGTTAATGCTTTAAACGATGCTAATTTAAAACCAGAAGATGTTACTTATATCAATGCTCATGGTACTAGTACACCATTAAATGATAAAGGTGAAACTTTAGCAATCAAAGCTGCTTTAGGTGATGCAGCATACAAAGTAGCAGTATCTTCAACTAAAGGAAATACTGGACATTGTTTAGGAGCTGCTGGAGGAATCGAAGGTGTTATTTGTGTTAAAGCCATTGAAGAAGGATACATTCCAGCAACAATCAATTATCAAGAACCAGATCCAGAATGTGATCTAGATATCGTTCCTAACGTTGGTAGAGAACAAGAAGTTAATGTAGCGATGTCTAATTCATTAGGATTTGGTGGACATAACGCAACAATAATCTTTAAAAAATATGGAGAATAAGAAGATGGAATTAAATAGTAATCAAATTCAAGAAATCAATCCACATCGTTATCCTTTTGCCTTAGTTGATCGCATTACTGATTATCAGCCAGGTGAATATGCTAAAGGAATTAAATGTGTGAGTGTTAATGAAATGCATTTTTGTGGACACTTCCCACAACATCATGTAATGCCAGGTGTGTTAATCGTTGAAGCATTGGCACAAGTTGGATGTATTGCGATTCTTTCTAAAGAAGAAAACAAAGGAAAAATTGCTTTCTTTGGTGGAATTAATAAATGTAAATTTAAAGGGCAAGTTACTCCAGGTGATGTTTTAGAAATGGAATGTACACTTACAAAACAAAAAGGGCCAATTGGAATTGGTGATGCAGTTGCTAAAGTTCATGGTAAAGTTCTCTGTAAAGCTGAATTAACTTTTGCGGTTCAATAGATTTAAAACAGTACTTTGACAATTCAAGGTACTGTTTTTTTAACATGAATAAATCTAGTTAAGCTTGAATAAATAAGGTATAATAGGTTTGAAAGGACTGATGGAATTGAAAAAAATACCAATCGGAATATCAAATTATCGAAAATTAAAAGAAGATAATTACTATAATATTGATAAATCATTGATGATTGAAGAGTTTCTATCAACTGGCGCTCAGGTAACTTTGGTAACCAGACCGCGAAGATTTGGAAAGACCTTAAATATGTCAATGATGGCAGAGTTTTTTGATATTACCAAAGATTCTAAAGAGCTGTTTAAAGATACCAAAATCATGAAAACCGAATATGCTTCTATATTAAATCAGTATCCTACTATATTCATTTCCTTTGCAGGTGCCAAAGGGGATAAAGAAACTATTGTTGAAACAGTTAAACAGAGCATATTAGCTTTATATTTTGAAAATGAGCAGATCTTTTCAAATATGAATAAATTTGAAAAACTGATGTATGATGGAATAATAGATCATTTATCACAGTTTTATAATGGCAGTTTATCAGGAATAGCTAATTCATTGTCATTTTTAATGACAATGCTGGAAAAACATTATCATAAACGGGTAATGGTCTTTATTGATGAATATGATACACCGTTTATCGAAGCCCATGTAGGTAAGTTCTATGATGAAATAAGAAACGGTTTAGCCTCAATGCTTCATAATGCCTTAAAAACATCTAACAGTTTACAGTATGCCTTGCTTACCGGTATTCAAAGAGTAGCTAAGGAAAATATCTTCAGTGATTTAAATAATCCGCTTGTATGTACCGTTACTGAAGAATCATATAGTCAGTATTTCGGTTTCAATGAAGATGAAGTAAAAGAACTGTTGAACTATTATGGATTAGAGTTAAATGAACAGGTCAAAGAAATGTATGATGGTTATCATATTGGCAATAATGAAATCTATAATCCGTGGTCATTAATCAATTATGCCAAAAGTAAAAAATTGGAACCTTACTGGGTCAATATCAGTGCCAATAAAATGATTAAATATGCAATGGGTAAAGCTGATGCTTCATTTAAAGACGATTATGAATTTATGATTGAAAACGGTTA
>NZ_JAGHEW010000253.1 GCF_017889095.1 Thomasclavelia sp.
CTATTTCTTCGCTTTAACATTACTTTTTCTTTACTAGTACCTGATATAATGCTTTGGGATATGAGTAATACGGTTCATTTCTAGTCATCATAACTTCCTGATATTCAAAATCACCAATCAGTCCAAAATAACGATATAAATCAGCTTCATTAAAATATCGCTGTCCATAACTGCCATAATCATGATAGCGGGAATCAGGATCTTTAGCATTACTAATATTATAAGCATCATTAACACTTGATACTCGGGCAATCAAATAACCGCCAGGTTTTAAGATTCTTTTGATTTCTTCCATGATTTGAATTGTTTTTTGATCAACAAAATAATGCAATGAAATATCTGCCACAATAGTTGAAAAACTATTATTTTCAAAAGGGAAAGGATCATTCATATTTAAATATTTTGTCTGGCTATTAGGAATATATTGATCGATATTTTTTAGAGCCTGCAGCGAATAATCACAAGATAAAACTAAGTAACCTTGTTCAATTAAATAACGGGTATTAGCACCAATCCCACAACCTAAATCTAAAATTGTTTCTTTTTGATTAAATAATGGTAAATACTTCTCTAACCATAAATCATAAACTGGCTTTCCAAAACGACTTTTGGACCAGCTATTCCACATTGTTACATGTTTATTGTTATCTTTACTCATAAATTTTCTTTATATTTTAATTAACTTTCAAATTCTACTGCCACATCTTTTAATAAACTAATAATTTTTAAATGCTGGGGACATACGCCCTCACATTGACCACATTCAACACAAGCACTAGCTAAATTAAAATCACCGCTTGTATGATCTTGATAATAAGTGTTATAACGAGTATTGGCACCATAAGTTTTTGCACTATTATAAGCAACAAATAAATCTGGAATTTGAATGTTTAACGGACATCCCGGTACACAATAACGACAGGCTGTACAAGGAATCATTGGATATGAAAGCACCTGATTGACAACTTCCTGAACTAAGCTTTCTTCATATTTAGATAATGGTTCAAAATTAACCATTGTTTGCAAATTATCATTCATTTGTTCTTCATTAGACATTCCTGATAGAATTGTCATGATTCCTTCTTTAGAACCAAGATATCTTAACGCCCAAGAAGCCATTGACCTTTTAGCATCATAACTGCGATAGATTTTTTCAATCTTTTCAGGAAAAGAAGCTAAAGTTCCCCCTTTAACCGGCTCCATGACAACAATTGGCTTATTGTGTTTTCTAGCGACTTCATAGTTTTTCCGTGACTGGATAACCCCATTTTCCCAATCTAGATAATTTAATTGTAATTGAACAAAGTCAATTTCTGGATGCTCGCTTAAAACCTGATCTAAAAATTCAGCAGTATCATGGAAAGAAAAGCCAATATATTTAATTTTTCCTTGTTTTTTCATCTCCTGGATAAATTCAAAACAATGATATTTTTCATAAGTTGGATAATGTTTCTTTTCAACACTATGCAACAAATAAAAATCAAAATAATCAACACCACAAATTTCTAATGACTCATTAAATATTCGCGCTACATCTTCTTCACTAGATAATTTCAAGCTGGTAATTTATCAGCAATCGTGTATGCATCACGAGGATATTTGTCAACCAAAGTAGCTTTCATTGCTGCTTCACTGCCACCATAAACATAGGCAGTATCGAAATAATTAAAACCGGCTTTCATATAGGAATCAACCATATATTGTACCTGATTTAAATCAATATTGCCTTGAACATCTTTAGGCAAACGCATTAGACCAAAACCTAATTTTGAATTTGATAACATTTTATTTTCCTCCAATTGATAATTTTATAATTGTTTCAATATCTTCTTTACTAATAACATTACGACTTGCAAGTTTATCGATCTTAGCTTCAAATTCACTTAATTCGTGATTACCACAGCCAAGATCTTTAACTGTATGAGCAAGATTCATTTCATCAACAAAATCTTGTAAAGCCTGAGCCCCAGCTAATGCAATTTCATCACAAGTTTTATCCTGGGGATCAATTTGCATAACATTTAAGGCAAATGATTTTAATGTCTGCACAAAATCTTGATGACAAGTAATTAAGTATTTTGGCCAGGTAATTGTGATTCTTTGGGCATAATTTAAATCAAGATCTTTTAATAAACCACCTAAAGGACCACCTAACCAGGGAGCATTTTTACCACGACCTAAAATTCGATTACAAGTAATGGCACTAGCCCACATCAAATTAGCACGAGCGTTATAATCATGAAGATCTTCTTTTAAACTTCTTAAAGCACTGATTACTGTTTTACAAATAGTTTCCACAAAACCATCTTGAATATATGTATCTTGGCGATCAACAAGATATTGTTCCATTGCCTGAACAATGATCGTCATACTGTGATATGCACTTAATTCAAATGGACAACTATAAGTAAGCTCAGGATCTAAAATACTAAAAGCTGGATAAGTTTTGATAAAGCTGCCAATACTTCCATGTTCACCAGTTTCTAAGTTTTCAATCTCACTATTACCGTCCATTTCACTGCCACTTCCAGCAACCGTTACAACTGCACCGATTGGTAAACAATTTAACTGATCATAAGCTACTTTTCCTTGTAACACATCCCAAATATCGACTTCATTACTAGCGCCAACTGCAATTGATTTAGCCATATCAATACAACATCCCCCGCCAATGCCAATAACTACATCAATATCATTATTTTTAGCTATTTCAATTCCCTGATATAAAGTTGTTAGCGCTGGAACTGTAACATTAGCTAATTCGTGATATTCAATTTCATTTTCAATAAATTGCTTAGTGATAACTTCATATAGACCGCTATTAAAGATACTTTTACCGCCGTAAACAATCAATACTTTGTTTCCATAATTTAAAACTTGTTTTGATAAATCATTGATGACCCCTTTGCCAAAGATAACTTTGGTTGGATTTTGATACACAAAATTTAACATAGCCATTTCCTCCTTTTATATTTTTCTTGACTATAAAATATCATAAAGCTAAATTTTAAAACATTAGTTTTAAAAACTCTCAAACATCTTTTACAAATCATTTTCAATTTTTGGATTAATTTGCAAATGGGATTTAAATTTTATATTACTGAAATAAATCTTCTTGATGATCATCAATTTGATAAAATAGGATAATTATTAAACCAATAACTGCTACTACTGTTAAGATAGCATATAAGATTTGATATGAATAATAATCGACAAAATAGCCAGCAGCAAACTGAAAAATAATTGAAGCAAAACTTTTTATTGTCGAAACTAGAGCTAAGGCAGTCATTTGATGCTGCTTGTCAACTAATACGGCTACGATTTTCATATTCAACATAATAAATATCATCGTTGCTACTGCTTTAGTTAAACAGGCAGTTATGATAATAATAATAGTATTGGACACTAGAGTATAAATCATAAACTGAATAATAATAATGATAAAATCAATTATTAATAGTGTTTTGTTTCTAATTTTATTAATATATCGATATAAGGCAATAACTGGTAATTCAAATAATGTCAAAATTAAAATAATGGTGGAAACAAGATCCATTGAAATACCAATACTTTGAAACATTGCTGGTAAATATGTAGTATTTACATTAGTGGTTCCATAAAAGATACAGGCAATTACAAAATATAATAAGACCTGTTTGTTTAAAAAAACCTTAATCATTGATTTTTTCTGCGTTGTCCTTACATTAGGAATATCTTTGGTTCCATAAATTCCAATCACACTAATAAAAATAGCAATTACGTAAAGAATATACATTGCTGTAGGGCTAACATGGTGATAAATCATTCCCCCGATCAAGGAACCAACAGCATAACCAATTGTAGCCCAAATTCTAATTGATACATACGGATGAGATGAAATTGTTGCTTTCTTTTCCAGCATTGGCGTTATTCCATTGATAATAGCTAAAACTAAACCATAAATCAAACCAATTAAAATAATATCTTTTAAATAGATAAATACTATTCCTAAGATTCCGGCTATGATTAATAATATTTCATTAATAGTATCATGATACTTATCATTTAAAATTCCAATAAATGGCTGAATAATCATTGACAGTATAAAAGAACAAGAAACAACAAATGCTATTTGACTAGCATTATAACCTAGATCCATTAAATAGATTGAAATATAGCCAGAAAATACAGCTAAAGCAATATAACAAAACAAATACATCAAAAAGTAACTTAAAAAACTTTCTTGATATCTTTTCTGGATACTAACTTTTTTATAACTCCTTATACTTTCCATACATTTCCTCCTCTTTACGCATTTAATTTAACATAAAGATTTTTAGGTTAGAATGGTTCTTCCAGATATTCTAAGGACATTTTAAAAATTTATATTAATTGTTATATTTTTTGTAAATTATATTTACAAAATAATTTTATTAAAATAAAAACGGAGACTATCTCCGCTTACAATTCAAACTATTTTAGCAATTGATATATTGACTATATTCTTATTATTTTTCATATCAGCTTTATATAAGAATAAGTCTAAAAACTATAAATTATAATTTTTTATATAAAGATACCCTGTTTTATATGTTCATTTTAAATAGCTATAGTTGATATATTTTAACCATTTAAAGCCGTTAATGCTGCAATAAAACCAGTTTTCATGACTCGCAGCGAAGCAAATGCAATAAGATCCAACACACCATAGATTTTTATATGAAACAGATATAAGCTCGATTACTTTTTAGTATAATCTGATTTATGTTTATGATAATGATATTTACAGAACTTGTTCATAAAAATAAAGTTTTGGCTGGATTTATATTCATCAATCAAAGCATTCCGGTTAATTGTTGTTTCAACACTTTTGATTACTGTAATCGAACCCCATTTATAAGTATTATCTCACAATTTTTGGTTCACTTATAATGAATTAATTATAGACCTCTTGCTGTAAATTTTCACGTTTTTACCGCTAAAATCAAGATATACATTATTTGACGTTTGCCCTTGAATCTTCTTTTTAAGATTCTTTTAATTTTAACATAACCCCCTATAAAATTGCAGTAGATAAGCTATCTTATCTTTTATATTACAACTTACAGAAGGTGTTTTCGATTATTAATAAGGCAAAACAAAGTGGTTCTCATAACAAATTAGCTGACTCTAAAAAATTAACCAGGTGTCTATTAACTCCAATTTGATTAACTCTAATATAACAAAATATTCAATAAATTTCTTTTTATTTACACCACTTTGTTTAACATATGTTTTTTATCAATTTTTGTTAATTTCATATACTAAAAAAATTTAATACAAAACTTTATAATTAAACTGAAATATAATCATTAATATTATTCATATTTTTCAATATGACATTGATGTTCTTTTGTTTTCTTATCATAGTTAATAGATACTAATAACAAGTTGTCTACATAATGTTCTAATGATTTTGGATAATTCTTATTCTTAATTTGAGTAATTGCTGTTTCTACATTTTCATTATATTTAAGTTCGACGATCATTGCTGGTTTATCACCTCTTGGAATAAATGTAATATCAGCAAAACCTTTACCAGTAGGAAGTTCTCTTACAATCGTATAATATTCCCTTGCAGTAATATACGCTAAATAAATAGTATAAGATAATGCATTTTCATCATTATATTGAAGTATACTTGTTTCATAATGTGAATCTTGAATATACTTTGCAACTCGTTTGGAATCTTTATCCCAAGTAGCTTGTAATAAATCATTTGCATTTTTGAAAACTTTTGTAACTATATCCCAATTAGAATTTTTAATTGATGTAATAAACGTTCCTTTTACTTCATTATTTGGAATATATACCCTACTTTCATTCGAATTGAATGCAAGATACCCTAAATGTATTAACAATGTAAGAACATCATCTTTTGATTTAAGTGATGTCATATCATTTTGGAATGATGTTGTATCTATTTTCACTCTATTTCCAGCTATCATTTCTACAATATTATCTTTTAATCCATCCAGGTTTAAGTCAATATAATCCTGTAATGCTTCAAATGTTTCTGTTTGAGACCAGTAATTACTAAATTTTCTAGTCATAATAGCAGAAGATACTGAACGTGGTGAATAAACAGATATATCGTCTTCTAGATGATAACCATTATACCATTGTTGCATTGTTTGATAATTAACATCAAATTCATTACATAAATTTTTTACTTCTTGTTCTGTAAATCCCATAAAAGATGAATATCCTCTTTGTTCAATCATAGAAATTTCATCAAACATATTTAAAGCACTATGTGTTCCATATTTCTTGACTGGAAGTATACCAGTCATATATACCATTTCTACATATTTTTGATCTTTAAATAAATCTCTTAGAAAATCAAGATATTGTTTTTGTGCATTTTCATCTTCTTTAAATTCTCTAAACAAGCAATCCCATTCATCAATAATAAAAATAAATTTATTGCCAGTTTCATTAAATATATCAGATAATGAAAATTGAAGATTAGTATCATCAAAATAATCAACATCTTCATATACTCGTTTAAATTCTCTAATTAATATAGAACTTAACAATAAAATGAATTCATCTATATTTTTGGACTTACTAAGAAAATTTTGCATATTTAAATGAATGACATTATGCTTATTAAGATGTACTTCATATTTACTAGTTTTAGAAATTTTCAAGTTATCAAAAAGAGTATGAGAGTCACAACCTTTTGAATAATAAGCAACAAGCATATTAGCATCAGTACTCTTACCAAATCTTCTCGGTCTTGAAATGCAGATATATTTTGATTTTGTATTAATTATATCATTTGTTTTTTCAATTAATAATGATTTATCAATCACAATTTTTGAATTTAGTAATTCACAATAATCATCATTACCTGGATTTAAATACATACCCATTTTGCTTCACCCTTTCTACACATGCTCATTATATCATTTTTCCTAATATAAATCACTTTTTTCATAGGTATGCAGCACTAAAAAGTAAGTTTTTTCTGGAGATGTTTCATTTTTTTGTATGATTATCCTTTTTATTTACCTATCTGTATTTTTAGATTGCATAAAAGTTTTCTTCTTTTTATCTTTTTTTAACTTGTTGTCAATGATCAAATTTAAGCTCAATTACTTTATCAGTATGGTCTGATTTATGTTTATGATAATGATATTTATAGAACCTGCTCATAAAAATAAAGTTTTGGCTAGATTTATATTCATCAATCAAAGCATTCCAGCTAATTGTTGTTTCAATATTTTTGATCACTATAATCAAACCTCCTTTACAAATATTGTCTTACAATCACCAAAATATGTTAATTGTAGAATATTTATCATTATACTCATAAAAAGACACTAAGCTATTAATAACCTAGTGTTTCATCATCATTTAATTCAATTTTATTGACAAGATATTTGCTAGAAATTGATTTATTATCTTTCACTACCATAAGAGGATTCATTTCATCCATTTCTACAAAATCTTTATCATATTTATAGAAATATAATCTTAACATCATCATTGCTAGAATGTGATATTGTTTTTCTTCATTTGATAAATCCTCATAATTTTCAAAGTAAATATCTTCTATAGGTACTAAATACTCAAATTTATATAATTTACTTTGTTTTAAATAGTTATCGATGATCTCATCATCGTTATCTACGTAATTAAAAAGATGTCCGAAAAATTCCGGACCATACTTAACTATTTCTAATATCTCATTATTCATTAATTGATCATCAAATGCAAATCCTTTGAATGAATAATCATATGAAAACCTATATTTAAGATAAGGTTTATATTTCTTATCATCAGGAATATCAATCTTATTACCATTAACATACATTTTTATTTCATCATCAAATTTAAATGTTAATCCATATTCTTTTAAATAGTTTGAAAAACTATTTTCTTCTGTTAGTAATTCTAACAAACTTAAGCCATCATTATCAGTATCCTTTAATCTTCTAGATATGCTATAGAAATGTACTTTATCAACAGTTCCTTTAAAATATTTCTTTACTATATTAAAACAATATTCATACAAGTCATCAATATATAATACTTGATGATTTTGTTGGAACATATAATAGCCTGAATCTATAGTATCTAAAATAACCTGATTATTAAGTTCTAATTCTTTACATAATGAATCTAGGATACTTTGAAATGATGTTGTATCTAATTGCATTATTTCACCACCATTTCCTTTAAATTTTCTAATCTCTCCTAAATAAATCTCTTGTATATACTTTATCTTTTACATCATCTAAACAACTATTATATCTATTAGCAATAATTGCTTGTGATTGTTGTTTAAATTTTTCTAAGTTATTTACTACCTTACTTCCAAAAAATGTTTCACCGTCTTTTAAAGTTGGTTCATAAATAATTACTTTAGCACCTTTTGCTTTAATGCGTTTCATTACACCTTGAATTGATGATTGTCTAAAGTTATCAGAGTTGGATTTCATTGTTAATCGATATACACCAATAACTACGTTCTTTTCTTTATCCGGATTATATTCATTATTTTCACCATAACCATAATATCCAGCTTTTTTCAATACTCTATCAGCAATAAAATCTTTTCTGGTTTTATTACTTTCTACTATTGCACTCATCATTTCTTGGGGTACATCTTGATAGTTAGCTAGTAATTGTTTAGTGTCTTTTGGTAAACAATAACCTCCATAACCGAATGACGGGTTATTATAATGAGTTCCGATTCTTGGATCCAAGCATACTCCCTCAATAATCTGTTTTGTATCTAATCCTTTCAACTCTGCATAAGTATCTAATTCATTAAAATATGATACTCTTAATGCTAGATAAGTATTAGCGAATAACTTAACAGCTTCTGCTTCTGGATATCCCATAATTAATGTTTCAATATCTTCTTTGATTGCACCTTCTTTTAATAGACTAGCAAATGTATTTGCAGCTTCTACTAATTTGGGATCATTCATATCTATTCCTACAATAATTCTAGAAGGATATAAGTTATCATATAACGCTTTAGATTCTCTTAAGAATTCAGGACTAAATATAATATTCTTTAACTTCATTTTTTCTATAATACTTTGAGTATATCCTACTGGGATTGTACTTTTAATAATCATAATAGCTTCTGGATTATATTCCATTACTAGCTTAATTACTGCTTCCACTGCACTAGTATCAAAGAAATTCTTCTTTGAATCATAGTTAGTAGGAGTTGCAATAACTACAAATTCAGCGTTACTATAGGCTTCTTTTGCATCTAGTGTAGCCACTAAATTTAAATTTTTTGTACTTAAAAAAGTCTCAATTTCATTATCTTGAATTGGAGACTTTCTATTGTTTATCATATTTACTTTCTCTTCAATAATATCGCATGCAATCACTTCATGATGCTGTGCTAATAATGTAGCAATACTTAATCCTACATATCCCGTTCCAGCGACCGCTATTTTCATTGTATTAAAATTCCTTTCATTATATTTTGAATACTTCTTTTGTCTTTTTTTGTACATTTGGTAGAAGGTAGTTCACATATCGTTTAGAAAGTTTATCCGATAAATAATAATTATTATTTATCAATTCATCGATAATACTTTCTATATGAACAGAATCATATTTATTTAGCTCATAAAGATTGATAACAAATTTACTCATTTCTGTATATGTAGCAACCTCATTCATTTTATTTTCATACGATAATGTTAAAAAAGGGATTGCATTTTTAGCAGCCAAAACACAACTATGATATCTCATTCCCACAGTAATTAAACTTGATGAAATATATTTATCATATTCTTGATAATTGTAAATTTTAGGAACAATCACTTTGCTTTTATCAATACCAAAATTTATTATTTTATCTTTTATCTCTTCACAATATATATGTTCTGTCTTCAAATCAAAATGCGGTAATACAACAATGCTTAAATTATTTTTTTTTGCCACTTTAGTTAAAATAGGTAAAAATGATTCCATGAAATAATTATCAATATTATGTTTTTTAAAATACGGATGCCAATCATCAAAGTGTGCAGGGATAAAACATAAATAATTATCTCTTTTCGTTTTTAATGGTGACAATAGAAATGCACTATCCGTACCAACAGTATGTGGAATTCCAATGCTACTAAGATATTGAGATGACTTTAACTCTCTAACATTAACATCTGATTTTTTTAAAATATATTTTGATATAAAATCGAATAAGAAACTACCACTA
>NZ_JAGHEW010000254.1 GCF_017889095.1 Thomasclavelia sp.
AATTGATGAGCTAAAGCCATTGCTTCAGTACTATCAGCAATTAAATCTCTAGTTACTAACGAATACTTCATTCCAATATGTCCCATAGCAATTCCATCACATACTGCAATCGCCGGGAATTCTCTAGGTACTCCACCTGCCAGAGCTACTCCCATTTTTACAGCTTCAACGATTTTATCAAGATTCATGTGTCCAGGGACAATTTCATTATATGAACTAACAATTCCGATTAACGGTTTATTCATTTCTTCTTCAGTTAAACCTAAAGCATTAAATAATGATCGATGAGGTGCCTGTTGCATCCCCTTTTTTACATTATCACTTTTCATTTTCTATCCCCCTTATAAATTTGCAACAATTAAGTCACCCATTTCTTTAGTACCTACTAAAGTTTTTCCTTCTGACATAATATCACTAGTACGATATCCTTGTTGCAATACTTTTTCAATTGCATTTTCAATCGCTTGAGCTTCATCATCTAGATCAAACGAATAACGAAGCATCATTGCTGCTGATAAAATAGTTGCAATTGGATTGGCAATATTTTTACCAGCAATATCTGGTGCACTACCATGACTTGGTTCGTACATACCAAATTTATCTTCCCTTAAAGAAGCACTAGATAACATTCCAATTGATCCCGTTACCATACTAGCTTCATCACTTAAAATATCACCAAACATGTTTTCTGTTAAAATAACATCAAATTGTTTCGGATCTTTAACTAACTGCATCGCACAGTTATCAACTAACATATGTTCTAATGTTACTTCCGGATAATCTTTAGCGACCTCACTAACTATTTTACGCCACAATCTTGAAGTATCCAAAACATTTGCTTTATCAACACTAATAACTTTTTTATTTCGCTTCATCGCAATATCAAAAGCTCTTTTAGCAATTCTTTTAATTTCTGTTTCACTATAACTCATTGAATCACGAGCAACCATTTCGCCGTTTTCTTCTTGAGTTGAACGTTTACCAAAATATAAACCACCTGTAAGTTCGCGCATGATCATCATATCAAAACCACCAGCAGTTAATTCTTCTTTTAAAGGACAAGCTCCTTTTAATTCGTCATATAAAACCGCTGGACGTAAATTAGCAAACAACCCTAATTCTTTTCTAATTTTTAATAAACCGGCTTCAGGTCGTAAATTAGGTTCTAATTTATACCAAGGTGAAGTATTTGTATCACCGCCAATTGATCCTAACAAAACACTATCACTATCTTTAGCTATTTGTAAGGCTTCATCACTTAAAGGTACTCCATATACATCAATTGAAGCGCCACCCATTAAAATATTAGTATAATTAAATTTATGATTATATTTACTAGCAATGGCATCAAGCACCTTAATGGCTTCGTTTACAATTTCTGGACCGATTCCATCACCTTTAATTACTGCAATATTCTTTTCCATTTATTTACCTCTTTTAGCATTAACATAATTAACCAAACCGTCTGCGGCAATCATCTTTTGTAAGAATTCTGGAAATGGCTGACTTTGATAGCTTTCATTTTTAGTTACATTAGTAATAATACCAGTATTAAAATCAACTGTTACTTCATCACCAGCATCAATTCCTTCAACCGCTTCTGGACATTCCATAATTGGAAAACCAATGTTAATCGCATTACGATAAAAAATACGGGCAAAGCTTTTAGCAATAATACATTTAATTCCAGCTGTTTTTAAACAAAGTGGTGCGTGTTCTCTTGAAGAACCACAACCAAAATTATAACCGGCAACGATGATATCACCAACTTCGACTGTTTTGGCAAAATAAGGATCAAGATCGACCATTGCATGACTCGCTAATTCTTTAGCATCAAATGAATTCAAATAACGAGCGGGAATAATTACATCAGTATCAACATTATCATTATATTTATAAATTTTCATTATTCTACACCTGCCTTTTCTGGATTAGCGATATAACCAGCAATTGCACTAGCGGCCGCTACTTCTGGTGAAGCTAAATAAATTAAAGCTTCAGTGTCGCCCATTCTTCCAACAAAGTTACGATTAGTCGTTGAAACACATCTTTCACCTTTAGCCATAACTCCCATATGACCACCCATACATGGACCACAGCTAGGAGTATTGAAGGCACAACCAGCTTCCACAAAAATTTCTGCCAATCCTTCGACAATACATTGTAAAAAGATTTTTTGTGTTGCCGGAACGACCATTACTCTTACGTTACGAGCAACCTTCTTACCTTTTAATATTGCTGCTGCTTTACGTAAATCACTGATTCGACCATTAGTACATGAACCAATTACGACTTGATCGATCATAATTTTATCCATTGTTTCAATTTCATCAATTGTATGTCCATTTCCTGGTAAATGTGGGAACGCTACCATTGGACGGACTTTACTTAGATCAACTTCAACTACACGTTCATACTTTGCATCTTCATCAGCTGTATATACTTTATATGTTTTTTTAGAATGTTCTTCCATATAGGCAATTGTCTGATCATCAACTGGGAAAATTCCGTTTTTAGCTCCCGCTTCAATTGCCATATTACAAATCGTAAAACGATCATCCATCGTTAAATATTGAATCCCGTCACCAACAAATTCCATTGATTTATATAAAGCACCATCAACACCAATTTCATTGATGATATGCAAAATCACATCTTTACCACTAACATATTTTGTTGGTTTTCCTGTTAATACAAATTTAATTGCTTCTGGTACTTTAAACCACAATTCACCAGTTGCCATTCCGGTTGCAATATCAGTAGTTCCAACACCAGTAGAAAAAGCCCCTAACGCCCCATAAGAACATGTATGTGAATCTGCACCAATAATACATTCACCAGCTACTACAATTCCCATTTCTGGTAAAATTGCATGTTCAACTCCACATTTACCTTGTTCCATGTGATAAGTTAATTCCTGTTCAGTTGAAAAATCTAAAATTGCTTTAGAGTTTTCTGCAGATTTAATATCCTTATTTGGTGTAAAATGATCAGGTACTAAAACTACCTTATCTTTATCAAAAACCTTATCAGCCATTTGTCTAAAAATAGGCAAAGCCATTGGACCAGTAATATCATTTGCCATAACTACATCTAGTTTAGCTTCAATCAACTGTCCGGCTACAACTTTGTCTAATCCTGCATGATCGGCCAATATTTTTTGTGTCATTGTCATTGCCATTATATATATCCCCCTTATCTTTACCTTTGTAGGTTGTAATTAAGGAGCAAATGCTCCTTAATTACAACACACAAAAGTGTGTTGTTGTATTTTTAGTTATTGATTAATTTATCTTCGTCAGACCAAGAATATAATTTTCTAATATCTTCCCCAACTTTTTCAGCTTGATGTTCTTTAGCTAATTTTCTCATTGCTTTGAAATGTGCTTGTCCACCAGCTTCAGACATATCTAATAAGAAGTCTTTTGCAAAAGTACCATCTTGAATATCTTTTAAGATTTTTCTCATTGCGTTTTTAGTATCTTCAGTGATGATTTTTGGTCCCGTAATATAATCACCATATTCAGCAGTGTTAGAAATTGAATAACGCATACCAGAGAATCCTGATTGATAGATTAAATCAACGATTAATTTCATTTCATGGATACATTCAAAATATGCATTTCTTGGATCATATCCAGCTTCTACTAATGTTTCAAAACCGGCTTGCATTAAAGCACAAACTCCACCGCATAATACAGCTTGTTCACCAAATAAGTCAGTTTCAGTTTCTGTTCTAAAAGTAGTTTCCAAAACCCCAGCACGTGCTCCACCGATAGCAAGACCATAAGCTAAAGCAATATCTTGAGCGCGTCCAGTAGCATCTTGTTCTACAGCTACTAAACATGGAGTTCCTTTACCAGCTAAATATTCACTACGTACTGTATGTCCAGGTGCTTTTGGTGCAATCATAGTTACGTCAACATTTTTAGGTGGTACGATTTGTCCAAAATGAATGTTGAAACCATGAGCAAACATTAACATGTTTCCTTCTTCCAAGTTTGGTTCAATTGATTCTTTGTATAATTTAGCTTGTAATTCATCGTTGATCAAGATCATGATGATATCTGCTTTTTTTGCAGCTTCAGCAGATGTATATACTTCAAATCCTTGTTCTTCTGCTCTTTTCCAAGATTTTGAACCTTCATATAAACCAATAATTACATTTACACCAGATTCTTTTAAGTTTAATGCATGAGCATGTCCTTGAGAACCATACCCAATAATAGCGACAGTTTTACCGTCTAATAAAGATAAGTCACAATCAGATTCATAAAAAATTTTAGCCATTTTTCTAATCCCCCTATTCTATTTTCTCTGACTATTTATATCAATTTCATTAAGACCACGTTTAATTCCTGATAAACCAGTTCTTACGATCTCAACGACATTGAACCCTTCTAACATGGCAAGCAGACCATCAATTTTTGATTGATTTCCAGTTGCCTCGATTACCAATGAAGTTGGTGCCACATCAATAATCCGTGCTCTAAAAATATCAGCAATCGAAACTAATGATGATCGTTGTCTTTCATTAGCTTCAACTTTTATTAATACTAGTTCCCGATAAACTGATTCTTCTGGTTTTAATGGAAAAATTTCTAGTACTTCAACCAGTTTACCAAGCTGTTTTTCGATTTGATTTAAAATCAAATCATCACCATAAGCTACAATCGTCATCCTTGAAATATTAGGCTGATTAGTTTTTCCTACACTTAAACTATCTATTCCATAACCACGGCGTGAAAACAAACCAGCTACCCGACTTAATACTCCAGGATTATTTTCTACTAATAGAGATAAAACTAAACGATTCATAGTTACACTCCTTTTCATTTTTATTTTAATGCTTGATGCAAGCGGTTCATCGCTGAAATAATTGCTTTAATCGTTGCTGTAGTAATATTTGGATGAATTCCTACACCATATTCCTGTTTAGCACTTCCTTTAGCTCTTAAATATACATAAGCTGCTGCTTTTGAGCTAGAGCCAGAAGTTAGGGCATGTTCACTATAATCCAACAAATGAGAATAATGTCCTGGAAGTGAATTCAAAGCATTTTTTACAGCATCAATTGGTCCATTTCCATAACCAATTAGTTCAGTAATTTCACCATTAACTTCAATCATGATTTCAGCTCGACGTTCATATTCACTCTCATCATCACTAATATCAATTAGTTTTTGACTAACAAAGCGATATGGCTCTTCGATATCAACATATTGTTCAATAAATGTATCATAAACTCTTTCTGGTGAAACTTCCCCTTCTTCTTCACTAATATCCTGAATAACTTTGGCAAAATCTACTTGCAATCCTTTAGGTAAATGGAAACCATACATACTTTCCATCACATAAGCAACGCCACCTTTTCCAGATTGTGAATTGATACGAACAATTGGTTCATATTGACGACCAATATCACTAGGATCAATTGGTAAATATGGAACTTCCCAAATTTTACTTTCTCTTTCTTGCATTGCATGCATTCCTTTATTAATAGCATCCTGATGACTTCCTGAAAAAGCGGTAAAAACCAATTGTCCAGCATAAGGTTGACGTGGTGGAATTTCCATTTTCGTTACTTTTTCATAAATATATTTAATATTATTGATATTACTTAAATCAAGTTTTGGATCAACTCCCTGAGTAAACATATTTAAAGCAACTACAACGATATCCAAGTTCCCAGTTCTTTCACCGTTACCAAATAAAGTTCCTTCAACTCGATCAGCACCAGCCATGATTCCAAGTTCCGTAGCAGCCACACCACAACCACGATCGTTATGAGTATGCAATGATAAAATAACCCGGTCACGATCTTTAAAATGTGTTGACATCCATTCAATCTGATCGGCATAAACATTTGGTGTTGCCATTTCTACAGTAGATGGCAAGTTGATAATCACTTTTTTATCTTTACTTGCTCCCCATTCATCCATTACTGCTTCACAAACTTCCATGGCATAATCTAATTCAGTTCCAGTAAAACTTTCAGGTGAATATTCCAAAATTACCTCACCATCAAATTCTTTACTTAATTCTTTAACTAAACGAACTCCGTCAATAGCAATTTGTTTAATGGCTTCTTTATCTTTATTGAAAACTACATCACGTTGTAATACAGAAGTTGAATTGTATACATGGACAATAGCTCTTTTCAATCCTCTTAGTGATTCAAATGTTTTTCTAATTAAATGTTCTCTTGCCTGAGTTAATACTTGAACTGTTACATCATCCGGTATCAAGTTTTCTTCAATTAGAATTCTTAAAAAATCATATTCTATTTGACTTGAAGATGGGAATCCCACTTCAATTTCTTTAAATCCCATATCTACTAAGAGTTGGAACATTTCCACTTTTTCTTCAATTTTCATTGGTGTAATCAAAGCTTGATTACCATCACGTAAATCGACAGAAACCCATGTTGGCGCTTTTTCAATTACTTTATCAGGCCAAGTACGTTCTTTAAAGTTGATTGGTTCAAATCTCTTATACTTTTGATAATTCATCATTTCCCTTTTTCCTCCTCTAAATTTCTTTAAATACTTATAAAAAAACTCTCGCACTCAAAATGACATTGCCATTTTGAGGACGAGAGTATAGTAACCCCGTGGTTCCACCTCAATTTATTAATACCTCACGATATTAACCTCTTCAAGTACGCTATATTATTATAGTTCATACTTTTGCTAGATAACGGTTGCATTCCGTAGCCACCTACTATTTTCAGCGCTCCACTCAAGGATGAGTTCAATAAACAACCAACAATTCTTTACACCATCCAGAATCTCTCTAGGCTTGATTAATCTATCTACTAGTTCCTATCAAAGTATTTAAGTTATGTTACTCAATATGATAGACCGATATTTTGTTGAAGTCAACCCATTTTCAAAAAAAAGTATAGATAATATATTATCAGTTTAATAATTATTTATCCAATAATAAATTTATCACTCAACCGCCTAAATTATCATTAGTTTATAGTCGGTTTTCATATTCTTCTAATGGTAGCGGTCTAGAAAAGTAAAAACCTTGACCCAGTTTACACCCAGCCGATTTAATAATATCAATTTGCTTTTGGGTCTCAATTCCTTCACAAATAACTTTATAGCCCAGCTGTTGAAAAATATCAATTAACTGCTGTAAAAAATAGACTCCTTTTTGATTCTGCTCACAATTTTTTATAAATACACGATCAATTTTGATGGTATCAATTGACATTTTAAGAACTGAATTTAAAACCGAATATCCAGCCCCAAAATCATCCAAAGCAGTTTTAATTCGCGCCTGATTTAAACTATCAAACATTTCTGCTACACTTTCGTCCTCTTTTATAGTATCTGTTTCTGTCAATTCAATTTCAATTAAACTTGGATCAATATCATATTTTTTTAAAATATCCATATAAATTTGTGTTGTTTGCTTATTGTGAGCATGCAATATAGACGCATTGATGGAAACAGGAATAATTCGTTTTTTTAACTGTTTGCACTTAGCTAGTGATTTAACCACCTCTTCAAAAACATAAAAATCCAAATCAATTATACGTCCATTAGCCTCATAAATAGGAATAAAGGTACTTGGTTGTAAAACTTCACCATTTGGCCTAATCCATCTTACTAAAGCTTCAGCAGCAACAATCGTATAATTTTCTAATGAAAAAATTGGTTGCATATAAACTTTAAATTCATGATTTTTCAAAGCTTGATCAATTTCAGAAATAATTTCTTGTTCCAGCTGCTTTTTTTGATGTAGTTTTTCATCATATAATTTAACTAGCATATTGCTATTACTGGCAATTGATTTCCGTGCATAATTTGCCGCATCAAAAGCTACTGAAGCACTCATACAATTATCATCAACACGATAAATTCCTGCTCTGATTCGTAATTTCATATCTGGATATGTTTGCATACATTGATCAATAAACCCTTGATAAATTGCCTGGATATTTTTTTCAACATGTTCAATATCATCATAAGGTAAAAAGATAATAAACTGATCCGAAACTACTCGCGTAAAATATACTTCTTCATCCTCACCAAGAACCTTGATAATATAGTGAGTAAACTCTTTTAACAGCTGATCACCGGTGGCATAGCCATATTTTTGATTAATATAAGTAAAATTTTGAAAATCAGTATAAATGATAATATTTGAACCAGCATGTTCACCAACAATTAATCGTTCAACTTCTTCTCTAAATTTAGGAAAAGAAATTAAACCCGTTAAAAAATCATAATTAGGTTCTGAAAAAATACTTTGATTAATTTCATTGATTGCTAGATGTTTTTCTAAATGAGCAGAAATAATCTTAGTTAGTTCACCTAGTTGAAATAAACTTTGTTCACTCCATTCCCTTTTATTACGGCAGGTTACATAAGAAACAGCTCCCGTATATTTTCCTTGACAATACATCGCTGCATAAACAACAGTTTTTGCTTCACCTTGCATTAATAGATCTGCTGCTTCTTTAGAATACATTTCCATATGATCATTTTGTAATACCATTACTCCATATTCATTATAACTATTAAACAAAGTTAAGAAATCTTCTTTTTTAAAGCCCGAAGGTGATGATAAAACTTCAGGAACTCCTTCTTTTACCCACTGATATTGTTTTGATACTACTTTATTTTTAATATTAGTATGAATGATACTAATACGATCAAGATCATATTTTAAGCCAACAATTTTAAACAGTTTTTTGATTCCTAAAGGAAAGCTTGGTGCTTTTTCAAATATTTCAAATGCCGTTGCTACTACATCATTATGTAAATAGCGAGTATCAATATCAATTTTTTTATTATCTTTGATCATCGTTTCAAAGCGATGTAAATTATCACAAAAAACATATTGATTCCGCCCATTTTCTTTAGCTCGATACAATCCCCAATCAGCATTTTTAAAAATCTGATCATAGTTAAGACCGGCAATATTTTCAGGCAAATAACAAACTCCAGCACTGCAAGTAATGATCAGATCATCTTCATCAAAACGTAACTTCGATACTGATTTGATTAATTCCATCATTTTTTTAACCAACGAAGCATGTTTTATATCTTTGATCAAAATAACAAATTCATCGCCACCAATACGAGCGATTATATCGCTTGTTTTAAATAAATGCGATAATAAACGTGCCATTTTTTTCAATACATTATCTCCAACTAAATGACCATAAACATCGTTTACTCTTTTAAAGTAGTCAATATCTACAATAATCAAAGCACAAGTAGCATAAGGATTTTTATGTTCCAAATATTCACTAATCAATACTTTTCCAGTTTCATGATTATAAAGATTCGTTAAAGAATCTCGCTGTTTAATATGGGTCGTATCGCGAATACTGCCAACTAAGATCTTTTTATTTTTTTCTAAATACATAGAAGCATCCAATATATACTTTGCTTCTTTATGCTCATTAAAAGCCCTAATTTCAATTGGTCCGTTCATCTTACCTGTTAAAAAATCAATCATTTTCCATTTATCTTCATCATAGATCATGCTTTCTTTAGCTAAATAATCCATATAATGATCAATATCACTAATTACATTAAATTCACTATCAAAGATCAATAGTCGATTATCTTCTATCCAATATTCAAACGGACAAATTAAATGGCTATCTAGAATTATTTTGATTTTCTCGATAAAATATTTATTATTTTCTATTGCCATTATAATATCCCCCATTTCAAAAAGCCTGGACCATATCATAATTTTATCATAACAAAATAAAAAAATAAATTATTTAAAAACCAAAAAACCTACAAAAAAAGCCATAAATTTAAATCCTTAATTACTTAAATTCAATAACTTTTGATAAGTTGTAAAATCAAAAGCAATAGTCTTGATAATTTCATTATTAGGATAAATCATTTCAAAACAACTAATATCTTTACTCAAAACCAGATCGTAACTACTTTTATTTGTATATGAATTACGAATATTTTGCTTCATGATTTCAATAACCTGATTATCTAAATTATGTTCTTTAATAATGATCTTTTCTTTCATTTCTTGTACTTCGCTTACAAAATAAATATCATATTCAGATATATCAAAATCAATTTTCCGTAATAACTCTTTGCCATGTTTAGACAAAACCACTAAATATTTTAATTTTTCATCATAATAAATACACTCATATAAAATTGGCTGATAATAGCCACAATGCGGACAATAATATAAAAACAGTTCTTCATTCATGATCATTTCTTTAGCTTTACTATCCTTATTTCCATTAATTAATGGATAGATTTCATTTTGACTGCTTTGTAAACAATGAACACAGCTAATTTCTAATTCCAATTTATTAAACATATTAAACCTCCTAGTCAACATTTTAAACAAGACCAACTTTTTTACTATCAAATTATCTATAGTTTATCTTAATATTTGGAAAAGCAGTTATTGATTTTACACAAAATTCACAAAACTATAACACTTAAATGATATTTGTTTTATTTTTAATTTTTATAATTAAAAAAGTAAACAAGGAGGAAGGATATGCAAAAGAAAAAATAATTACTGGTATATTAACAGTGTCATTACTTACAACAGCATCAATTACCAGTTTATCAGCCCAAAACAATAAAACTAGTTATAATAATTTTATGAGCGAAATCGCTAATTATAACACTCTATCTGGGGCTAATAAAGATGGTGGTGTTGCCGAAATTGTTAAATACAACAAATATAATCAAACAATGTATTTAGTTTCTGGTGTCAATCAATCGCTTCATATTATTGATTTAAACAATCTCGATTCTAATGGTTATCTTGATTTAAGTGCCAAAAAGATCGTCACTTTAGCAACACTTGGAATTAACAATGCTGGAGATATTACAAGTGTTGATGTTAGTCCTAATGGTCAAGAAATCGCTATTGCGATCCAACACCAAGATTATAAAGAAAATGGTTATATCGCCAGATTAAGTGCTGAAGGTGATTTAATCAGTATTGCTAGCGCCGGAATACAACCGGATATGATTACTTATTCACCTGATGGCAGTTTGATTTTAACCGCTAATGAAGGAGAACCACGTGAGGGTTATGATGATGGAGCTATTGATCCTAAAGGTTCGATCACTGCCTTAACAACAGCTACCAATGAAGTTAATGAGATTGATTTTAGCGGCTTTGACAGCCCTGAAGCACGCAATGCTTTAGTCGCTAATAATGTTATTATTAAAAAGAATACCGCACCATCTTTAGACTTTGAGCCTGAATATATCACTATTTCTAACGATAGTTTAACTGCTTATGTTACTTTACAAGAAGCTAATTCAATTGCAACTGTAGACTTAACAACTAAACAAGTTACAAGAGTGGATTCATTAGGCTTTAAAGACTATAGCAGTGGTGATAATAAAATTGATCTTTATAAAAAAGAAGATACGATCAATATTACTAATAATGATGAGTTTTTAGGTGTCTATATGCCTGATGGAATTGCTTCTTATCAAGTTAATGGCAAAACTTATTTATTGACCGCTAATGAAGGTGATAGTCGCGAGTGGGGTAACTATATTAACGAAGTAGAAGAAAAATACGGTGAATCAAAAAGTAAAATTGTTACTATTGATACAAGTGATTATGATGGTTTTGATGATTTATCGAAAAAATATTTATTTGGTGGTCGCTCATTTTCAATCATCGATGCTTCAACCATGACTTTGGTTAGCGATAGTGGCGGTGAATTTGAAGAGATTACTGCTAAATTATTACCAGATTATTTTAACTGTTCTAATGATGATATTTCATTTAAAGACCGTAGTGGTAAAAAAGGCCCAGAACCCGAAGATGTAAAAACAATGGTAATTGATAATGTTCCGTATGCTTTTATCGGTTTAGAAAGAATTGGTGGCGTGATGATGTATGATATTAGTAACCCAGCCGATCCAATTTATTTTGATTATCTAAATCTAAGAGATTTTAATGATAATATTGCCGGATCTGTTTCACCAGAAGGGTTGTGTACAATCAGCGCTCAAGATAGTCCAACAAACAAACCATTGCTTCTTATTGCCAATGAAGTTTCTGGTGATGTTAATGTAATTGAAATTGCTGGTCAAACATATAAACATACCCTCACCCTAGACAATAATGAACTATCTTTGACTGTTGGGCAAACAACAGAATTAAAAGTTAATTATGACGGTTATAAAAAGCTAACTGTCACAAGTGATAACGAAGAAATCGTTAGTGTAAACGACTTAACAATTACTGCTAAAAATAGTGGTGTAGCTACAATTACTGTAAGTGATGGCGATGTTGAAGCAACTTGTAAAGTTACCGTGACCAATCCAAGTGTCAACCAAACTACCACTAAACCAGCATCACCTTCTAATCAAACTGCTACAGCAGTAAAAACCGGTGATGAAAGTCAATTAGGGTTATACAC
>NZ_JAGHEW010000255.1 GCF_017889095.1 Thomasclavelia sp.
AAGACGCTATGCTTTATGTATTGAAACCCAAAATTTACCTGATGCGATTAATTTAGAAGCAGATCCAACCACAATTTTAAGGAAAGGAGAAGTATATGACGAAAGTACGTCTTATACATTTGAGGTAGTTAAATAATGAAACAGGCAAGTCAGTTAATTAAAGAATTAAAAGAAAATAGTTATGATCAATTATTAAATGATCTATATATTGATGAAAGTAAACTGGAATATCAGCGTAATCGCTATATCCAGGCAATTGAAAAATATATTAGTTTATATGGCGATGAAACGGTATCAATTTATAGTGCTCCTGGTCGTAGTGAAGTAGGCGGTAATCATACTGATCACCAACATGGCTGTGTTTTAGCAGCAGCAATTAATCTAGATGCAATTGCCATCGTTGGTAAAAATAAGCAAACCATCAAAGTTCTTTCTGATAGCTTTGATATTGCTCCAATTGATTTTAATGATTTGGATTTTAAAGAAGCTGAAGTTGCAACTTCAGAAGCGCTAATTAGAGGTGTAGTTGCTAAAATTAAAGAATTAGGATATCAAGTAGGCGGTTTTAATGCTTTTATAACTAGTGATGTAATTATTGGTGCCGGTTTATCATCGTCAGCCGCTTTTGAAACCTTGATTGGAACAATAATATCTGGTTTATATAATGAAATGAAAATTGATCCGGTTTTAATTGCTCAAATCGGTCAATACGCAGAAAATGTTTATTTTAAAAAGCCATGCGGTTTAATGGATCAATGTGCTAGTTCAGTTGGCAGCTTGATCAATATTGATTTTAAAGATGTCACTAAACCAGCAGTAAAAAAAGTTGACGTTGATTTTTCTAAATTTGATCACAGTTTATGTATCGTTGATACTAAAGGAAATCACGCTAATCTAACGGGTGAATATGCGGCTATTCCTAAAGAAATGCAGCAAATTGCAAAGTTTTTTGGTAAAGAATATTTACGTGAAGTAGATGAAATGGAATTCTATCAAAATATTTCTAGATTACAACAATTAGGTAATGATCGAGCTATTTTAAGAGCTATCCATTTATTTGCTGAAAATAAACGGGTCGAAAAACAAGTTGCTGCTTTAATGAATAATGATTTTGATGAGTTTAAACGGTTGATCAAAGAATCTGGAGATAGTTCTTATAAATATCTACAAAATGTCTATGTAAATAGTGATGTTTATCATCAAAGTGTTTCTCTAGCTTTAGCCCTGTCACAAACAATTTTAGGCGATCATGGCGTATGCCGCGTACATGGTGGCGGATTTGCCGGAACGATCCAGGCTTTTGTTGAAAATGATTTTGTTGAAACATACCAAATGGAAATAGAAAAGGTTTTTGGTAAAGGATCTTGTCATATTTTAAAAGTTAGAAAGTATGGAGGAACAAAGGTTATCTAAATCATCGCAATTAATTATTTTTAAATATTATGATTTTACAATACATTAATTTTGATTTAAAATAATCTTTATTTTATTAGAAATAATAGCTATTTTTTCTAATAAAATTACCGAAAAATCTCGCCATGAAGCTATTATTGGGATATAATAGAAATGTATAAAAATTGAGAAGAAGGACGGTAAATATAATATGTTAAAAAATAATGAAGTAAGCAAGACTAAAATTGTTTGTACTATTGGACCAGCTTCAGATAACAAAAAAATGTTGTCTAAACTGGTTAAAGCAGGTATGAACGTAATGAGATTAAATTTCTCTCATGGATCTCATGAAGAACATTTAAAAAAGATTGAATTAATTACAGAAATCAATCAAGAATTAGGTAGTAAAGTTGCTATCTTATTAGATACTAAAGGACCAGAAATTAGAACTGGTGATTTTGTTGGGGGACAAACTGAGTTCAAAAAAGGTCAAGTATCAGTAATTACACCTGAAGATATTGAAGGAACAAGTGATCGTTTTACAATTACTTATAAAGAATTATATAAAGATGTTAAACCAGGTGGATTTATTTTAGTAAACGATGGTCAAGTAGAATTATTAGTTGATCATGTTGAAGATAAAGATATTGTTTGTGTTTGTGCTAATAATGGTGTTGTTAAAAATAAACGCGGAATCAATGTTCCAGGTATTAAACTTGGATTTGACTATTTATCTGAAAAAGATATTGATGATATTACTTTTGGATGCAGTCAGCCATTCAACTTTATTGCTGCTTCATTTGTAAGACGGGCTCAGGATGTTATTGATGTTAAAAAATTATTGATTGAAAATGGGCGTTCTGATATCCAGGTAATCGCTAAAATTGAAAATAGCGAAGGTGTTGATAACGTTGATGAAATCTTAAAGATTGCTGATGGAATCATGGTTGCTCGTGGTGACTTAGGAGTTGAAGTACCAGCTGAAGATGTACCTTTGATTCAAAAAGAAATTATTAAAAAATGTAAGGATCAAGGTAAACTAGTTATTACAGCTACACAAATGCTTGAAAGTATGCAACAAAACCCACGTCCAACTAGAGCCGAAGTAAGTGACGTTGCTAATGCAATCTTTGATGGAACTGATGCAATCATGTTATCTGGTGAATCTGCTTCTGGGTTATATCCTCAAGAAGCGGTTATGACAATGACTAAAATCGCTTTAAAAACAGAAGCAAGCTTAGACTATGATTCATTACATCGCCAGGCAGTTAGAACAGCACCACAAGATACTTCTGAAGCTGTTTGTATGTCAGTTGCGGAAATTGCTTCTAAATTTAATGTAGCTGCAATTATTGCTTTTACTGAAAGTGGATTTACTGCTCGTAAAATGTCACGTTACCGTCCTAAAGCTTTAATTATTGCGGCTACTCCTGAACAAGATACTACGCGTTCACTTGCAATCAACTGGGGTGTTTTACCAGTAAAATGTAAATATATGCAAACAAGAGCAACAATGATGGATTATGCTGAAATTCTAGCTAAAGAAAACGGAGTTGAATCTGGTCAATTGATCTTAGTTACTGGTGGTCAACCAGGAATCAAAGGAGATACAAGTTACTTAGAATTAATCAGAGTAAAATAATGATACTCTCCAATAACTAGAGTTTCCATTTTGTGATATAAACAAGCTATTTTCTATATGTAAAAAACAGAAGTAAAAAGCTGATATTTAGCTTAAACTTCTGTTTTTTGTCTTTAAATTTGATTAGTGTATATCAAGAAAAAGGCATTAGTTAAACTGAAATATGTTTATCTTAAATACATATTTTTATGATTTTGTAAAGATAATTTTAGTTATAGGATATTTACTTTATTAAATGAAAAGAAATCGATAAAATGAAAGTGAAATAATTTAAAATTACGAATAAATTTTTGTAAAAGAATAATAGAATATGCATTATAATATTAGTAAAAAGTGGTGAGGCAATACCGTTAACAGCTAAACAAATGATAAAGCTGTTAAAAAAGAACGGATTCGAGGAGATACGTCAAGTCGGATCTCACAAACAGTTTTTGAATAAAAGTAACGGTATAAAGGTTACTGTACCTTTTCACACTGGTGACTTAGCACCAGGTACTGAAAAGAGCATATTGAAAAGAGCCGGGATAAAGAAATAGGTCCCGACTCCCGATATGTTTTATTTTTAGGACAGATATATAAGGAGGCTAAAATAATGGAGAAATATTACCCTGCAGTATTTCATAGTGAGCTAGATGGCAGATATTCGATAACATTTCCCGATTTACCAGAGGCTATAACAGAAGGAGATGATTTTGAAAAGGCCATGGAAATGGCAGAAGAATGCTTGGGATTTTGTTTAGAAGGAAGAAAAGAGGATCACGAAGAAATTCCAGAGCCATCTTTTGACAAAATTGAAACTTTAGAGAACGAAGTTTTAGTAGCTGTGAGATTTGATTCA
>NZ_JAGHEW010000030.1 GCF_017889095.1 Thomasclavelia sp.
TATTGTGGCTCGTCATATTATTGATCATCTTAAATAATACATAAATATTATAAATTTAAAAGTCAGTTATTAGATTTATTTCTAGTAACTGATTTTTTTAAAAGAAAGTGATTGATTGAAAGACATCATTACAAAAATCACTTAAAAATAGTTTTAAAGAAAAGCAATTAATTAGTTGATTTTCGGTATTGTATTTAAAATTTTATGTGTTTTAAGCATTTTTATTTTGTGAAAAATATTTGATTAATATTCAATATTATGATGGAAGTAGTCGAATTGAAAGATTAATTATGTATAAAGAATGTTAAAAAAATAATTTTCTATCTTTAATTATCGATGAGAATTTGAAAATATGCTACTATTAGGGATTATGCAAGCGGATAAATGTATATACTTGTTTGATTAATAGCTTTTTTTTATGATATTTTGATTACTATAGAATACTGCATAATAAATAATATTAAATTAAAATATAGATAAAAAATCCAGTACCTTGGTACTGGATCGATTAACTAATCAATAGGAATATAACGACTATTCGTTTCTACCTGCTTAGGGGCTACTTTTGGTAAAGTGATAATCAATTCACCATTGTTGTAGCTGGCTTTAATATCTTCTTGTTTAACATCTTCACCAACATAGAAGCTTCTTGAACAAGAACCAGAATAACGTTCCCGACGAATGATATTACCATCAGTGTCTTTTTCATCGTTGTTAGTAGATTTATTAGCACTGATATTTAAATAACCATCACGAAGCTCGATAGAAATATCGTCTTTAGAAAAACCAGGAACTTCCATCGCTAACTGATAGTTGTCACCAACTTCTTTAACATCAGTACGCATATGAGAAGTAGATCCTTTAAAGAAAGGGTCATTAAACATGTTATCAAAAACATCATCAAAAGTTGTGAATCCAGGTAGTAATTTCATAAAAACCATCTCCTTTTTATTTATTCTAAGAAATTACTTCATGAATAAATCATCTTTCTTATTACACTTACTATTATAGTCTTCTTTTTAGCACTGTCAACCCCTGAGTGCTAAATTCTTAAATTATTTCAAAAATGTTAAGATCAATAGATTTTAAGCAGGGATCTCTATTAAAGTAAAAAATTATTCGACAGTTATTGCATACTTAGTAGCCTTGCTAAGGGGAAACTATTGTTATATAATGGCCATAAGTTAAGGTTATCCTTATAATATATGTTTGCCTGTTAGAAGACAGGCACATAAAATAGAAAAGAAGGCGAAAATATGCTATTTAGCACCAAAAAACAAAAGCAAAATAAAATTCAAGATAATATACGGTGGGGTCGTTCATTGCTTACCACAGCCATAATAATTATTTCAGTCATGGCTGCTTCTTTAGGAGTGACACAATATATTAGTAAAATGGAAGAAGAACGCTGTTTTGAACTTCTTTACAATGAAGCTGGTAATTTAGCAGATAGCATTGAAACATATTCGCAAAATGACCAGGAAGAACTAGAGATGCTTTCGGCTGTAATTTCACGGTATCAGGATTTGTCTTCATCAGAACTATGGGATATTTTAGATTCTTATACTAATGTTGGGATGATGTCCCGTATTGAATTGTTGCTGCCTGAAAATATTGTACTTACAAAAGGTGGTAAGCGAATAGATGCTAATGGCATGCTTTCTTTTGAAGCAGAATCGGAAAAAGGAATTCATATTACTGATCGAGAAACAGATATAGTTGATCAAGATAGTTATGTTATTAGACATTATGTTCCAGTAAAACAAAATGATGTAACTATTGCGATGCTTTATGGTGTAATTGTACCTAATGAACTGCCAAAAGACGTTAATTTAAATCCATATAATGGTGAAGGGGCTTTATATTTAATTGATGGGAAAACTGGCGATTTTTTAGTTGATACTTGGCATCCTGGAGTTACTGGAAATATGTGGGAGCTAGGTGAACGGGAAATGGCTCCTGGTTATGATTCTACGCAGTTAAAAGAAGGAGTCTACAACGGAGAGAGTAATTATGTTGTGTTTGTATCTAAAACTGTAGGTGAATATCTTTATTTCTATTACGAACCAATGGCAATTAATGATTGGCGAATTGCTGTTTCAGTACCAGAAAGTGTCGTGTTCAAAAGTGCTAATAATATAAAGCGTGTATTAAACGTATTTATCGGTTTTGAGCTAATCTGCTTTATCATCTATTTCTTGTGGATGATGCGATATGTTCATAATGTAACTAGCGAAAAGCAGAAACAGTTGGATATGGTAAGTTACATTTATAATGTAGAACAGCTATTGTTTAATGCCCATGAGAAAAAAGAAAATTTGTATGCTGCGCTGATAATGTTAGGTGAGATCATTTCTGTCGAAAAAATTAGTTTTTGGATTTTTGGGGAAAACGGTGAAAATCAATGGTATTTTTGGGACTTTGATAAACCGATTAAAGAACGTAAAGAATCTAATTATCAAGGGTATATTTGGAAATTATTGGATTATTTTGAAGATGGTAATGAAATTTTTGAATGCCACGACAACGATAAAATAAAAAATCTATTTTTGACAGAAAAATTATCTAATATATATAATATCATTGCCGTACCTGTTAAAGGAGTAGGTGGGCATATTTTTGGAATCCTTGCTGCTTGTAATGTAAAAAAGAAACACGAACAGGCCGTGTTGCTTAAAAGTATTCAGTTTAGTTTTGGAATGTTCTGTAGTAATCTAAAAAGTTATACAGCAATCCAGGAACAAGGAAATCGAGATGCCCTTACAGGATTATATAACAGAAATCGTTATGAGCAGGATCTTCCTGAAATTTATGGACAGCATAAAAGTTTTTTAGCTTGTGTTTATATTGACGTAAATGGTCTTCATGAAATGAATAATACAATGGGTCATGATAAAGGTGATAAAATGTTAAGAACAGTAGCATCAGGAATAAAAAAATATTTTGATACCGAGTATATTTATCGAACCGGTGGCGATGAATTTGTTTTATTTATCCCAGATGTTGATGAAGAGGATTTAAAAATACAAAGTGAAAAACTGGCAACAGAATTATCGAATGCAAACTATTATATTTCAGTAGGGATTGGCTGCGGTAAAAATCTTTCATCTTTATCCTTGTTGATAAAAGAGGCAGAACAGAAAATGTATGTTGAAAAGAAAAAATATTATGAAAAACATGATCGCAGAAGAAATCCAAGAAATTAAATAATAGATTTAAATTTTTTAGAAAATAGGTATATTTTAAAGATAATAGTTAATAATCTAATTGTAACTGTTATAACCTTAAATTTCTATTGATTAAAAGCCACGATTAGTGGCTTTTATGCTATAATGAATTAGAGGTGGTACAATGGGTGAATTACAAAAAATACCTTATGTAGGAAAAGCTACTGAAGCATCATTAAAATTAATTGGTTATGATACGATTGCTTCATTAAAAGGAGCTGATCCTGAAAAGATGTATCAAAAAGAATGTGAAATTCGTAAACAGCCAATTGATCGTTGTCAATTGTATATGTATCGAATGGTAGTATACTATGCTAATAATGAAAATCCTGATCAAGATAAATTAAAATGGTGGTATTGGAAAGATAAGTAATTTTATTGTTATTGATAAAAAGTAGAGAGATTGATATTTGGGTTCTTGCTCTAACTGGAGGAAGAACTTTTTTAGTATTTTTGATATAATTTTTAATTTATTTAGATTGATTTTAGTTTACAAAAGCAAACGGAAAAAGAGAGGAAATATAATTTTTGATAAGTTATTGTTTTAGTAGGAGGAAAAGTGATGGAGTGGTTAAATAATTTACAAGCAGTTTTTGATTATATTGAAGATAATCTAGATAAAGGATTATCATTAGAAAAAATAGCTCAAATAGCTTGTTGTTCACCAGATTATTTTCAACGTATTTTTACTCATCTTTTTGGAATTTCTTTATCTAAATATATTAGATTAAGGAAAATGAGCCAAGCTGCTTTTTTATTACAAAGAACAGAAAGTAAAGTAATTGATGTAGCTTTAAAATATGGCTATTCATCACCAACAGCATTTAATCGGGCTTTTAAAAAAGTACATGGGATAACACCATTAGCTGCTAAAAATATTGGTGTATGTTTAAAGGCTTATCCACCGATTAAACTAACTGTCACAATAACTGGAAATAAACCATTATCATATCGATTAGTAAAAAAAGATCGTGTTCGGATCATTGGCTATAAGATAGCGATAGATAGAAATATGGATGCTAATATGCAAAAGGTTCCATTGTTTTGGAAGGAGTTATTTAATAATGGTCAAATTGATCAGTTAGTAAAATTATCAAACGGTAAAATACCAGGAATATTAGGGGTAAGTGTTTATAATGATGGTGATAGTTTTTATTATTGTATTGGAGTTAGTAGCGATAATGCGATAGATAGTGATATGATTGAATATGAAATTTCGGATTCAATGTATGTCGTGTTTGAAAATGATGGTTTATTTAAAGAAGATGTTCAAAGTATTTTTAAACGTTTTTTAAGTGAATTTTTACCACTTTCTAACTATCGTTATGCATATAACTGTGATGTAGAAGTTTATCCAATGTTTTTTCCTCCGGCTAAGCAAGGTCATTTTGAAGTTTGGATGGCAATAAAGAAAATAGAGGAGGATCAAGATGTTTCGTTTAACGTTTAAAGGTAATCATTATCAAATCGGAGTAACTAGAGGAAAGTTCTTTTTAGAAAACAATGTAACTTTTCCCTTATTTTTAGATGATTTTCAATTTAATCATGGTGAAGAAAGTGAAAAAATATTAAGAAAATATTTTCCAGAAATTTGTCAAGAAATAAAAGGTGTATGTGATATGATCAAAGTTGACTATTTACAATTTGTATCATGGATGCTTTGTATGGGTTGTTGTATGTATAATTTAAATGATAATACAAATAACGAAATAAGAGGATGTAGTGCTTTTGCGTATGTTAGTAAAGGACAAGTTATCTATGGTCGCAATAACGATTTAATTCCATCTTTGAAAGATGTTAGTAAAAATGAAGTTTATTTATTAGATAACAATATTTTTTCTCTAACAACTTCTTCATTTATCAATGGTGAAGAAGGAATCAATAAACATGGATTAGTAGTAGCGATGACATTTGTTCTAACTGATTTAAAAGAAATAAAACCTGGTTTTAATTCTTGTTTTATCGTTCGCTATTTATTAGAAAAAGCTAAAAATACAAAACAGGCATATCAGTTACTAAAACAGCTTCCAGTTGCATCTAATTGTAATATATTATTGGCTGATAAAAATGGTGATATATTGGTTGTTGAATGTAGTCCACAAATGAAAAAGAAACGAATTGCTACACAAATAGGTAATACTAAAGTAGTTTGTTGTACTAATTGTTTTATATCAGATGAAATGAAAGCTTATGATTACGCTAGAGGAAATGATTATCAAGCTTATCAAAGATATCTAACGGTTATGAATAATATTGATAAATTAAATAGCAATAAATTGATTGAAACAACCCAAAGTCTTTTAAAAGGTGAATATGGCTTTATGTGTCAATATGATGATGTAGCTGATTTTGAAACAGTATGGAGTTCTATCTTTGATTTAAATAGTTTGATGATGTATCAAAGTGAAGGCGATCCTAGAGTAAATAAGTATATTAAAGATGATCGATTATATAATTTAAATTTTTAATATAATTATAAATACATATAATTACTCTATAAAAATATATAAAACACATATTTTCTCATGTAAAAAAATGTATTTATGCATTTTTTTACATGTTTGCGTTATGGCATATATTGAAAGGGTGATTGTATGAAACGAAAAGTTTTTGATGATTTGATGAAACGGAAAAAACAAAGTAATAAAAAACCGTTAATAATTAAAGGAGCCAGGCAAGTTGGGAAAACGTATATTATCAGGGAGTTTGCGAAAGCGGCATATAACGATCTTGTAGAAATAAATTTTGAAAGAGATTTAGAATTCATAGAACTGTTTAAAAATACTAGAAACCCTAGAGAGATTCTTCAATATTGTGAAATAGCTTTTATTGACAAAACATTTGATGAAAATACATTGTTTTTCATGGATGAAATTCAAGCATGTAGTGATGTTTTAACTGCATTAAAGTTTTTAGCAGAAGATTTCCCATGTGATATTATTTGTTCTGGAAGTATGTTAGGGGTGGCAATAGCGTCAGCATCATCATTTCCAGTAGGATATACTCAAACTTGGCAAATGTTTCCTTTAAGCTTTTTTGAATTTATCGAAGCTTTAGGAATAAATCAAACAGTTATTGATTCATTAAAAGAAAGCCTCGATAAACATCAGCCGATTTTAGAACCGTTGCATGAAAAAATGAATACTTTATTTAGAGATTATATAATCACTGGTGGAATGCCTGAAGTAGTTAATAAATATATTGAAACAAAATCATTTAAAGAAACATTAATTGTTCAAAGAAGAATTGTTAGTGATTATTTAAATGATATGGCAAAATACGCTGAAGGCAGTGATCGAATCAAAGCAAGAGAGTGTTATCAATCAATACCGCTACAATTAGCTAAAGATAATAAAAAGTTTCAATATAAATTAATTAGATCAGGAGGGAATGCTCGTTATTACGATTCAAGTTTAAACTGGCTAAAAGATAGCGGTCTAATTAATCTAACATATCGAATTAAAGCTGTTGTAAAACCATTAGAAATTCATAAAGAACTTGCAATCTTTAAAGTATATATGGCGGATACTGGTCTTTTAATATCTCAATTTGATGAAAGTATTATTAAAGAATTACTAAATGGAAATCTAGGTGTTTTTAAAGGTGCGTTATATGAAAATATAACTGCACAAATTTTAAGTATGTATAAAAATGAATTATATTATTTTGAACCAAATCATAGTTCTGAAATAGATTTTATAATCTATTATAATGGTGAAATATGTCCATTAGAAATAAAAGCAGGAAGAAATACAGTTTCAAAATCATTTACTAATTTTATTCATAAATACAAACCACAATATGCAGTTAGATTATCACAAAAAAACATAAGTACATTAACTGATGGGGTTCAATATGTTCCACTATATATGTTAGAACTGCTTCTACAATCTAATGATAATTTAGTTTAGACTAGTATAATAGTAATAAATTTTCGACTATCCCACAATTTAAGCATAAAATTAACTCAAAAATCTATAAATTTTTAGGGGATGGTCGAAAAAAACAAGTACTTTTTATCTTGTGTTTATGATAAAGATAAAGTAGAATTAAATATATTTAGAAATACTCTAAATATGTCTTGTTTGATATTGTTCTTATAAAGGATTAACGCGTGTTCTTCAATAAGGTTGTAAAATACACCCATTTCGTTTGATATTGTTCTTATAAAGGATTTTTTAATGTTTTTAGTTGTGTAAGATATTAAAGTGATTAAATTATTTGGGTAAGATTATGTTAAAAAATGGATTATGTTATCTTTATGTGATAAAATTATAGATAACAATAAATGAAAGGGGAGAAGGAGGATGAAGGTTTTATTTACGTGTGTCGGAAAGTCGGATCCATTAACTATCTTTGAAAATGAAAAGATATATGA